>CAZCHT010000022.1:0-37835 GCA_964498705.1 uncultured Bdellovibrio sp.
GTTGCATCATTAATCAGTTGTATCATTGAGGTTTAGAATTATGTTTTTTACAACGGGGCTAATCCTTGACCATGAGTTTGTCTTTGTAAAGTTTGCGGCACTTATTGTCAAGCTCCAAAGGATAATAAACTTTCCACAAATATAGCCCTTGTGGCGGTGCCGGGGCTCCCGCTTTTGAGCGATCTTTTAACTCTATGATTTCTTTGAATTTTTCAGGTTTTTCCTTGGTTCGTTCGAGCAACAACTGGGTACCCACAATGTTCCTCACCATCTGCTTGAGGAAACCACTGCCGGTGATTCTGAACTCAAAGGTCCCCTCTTTCTTTTGTACCCACTGAGCTTTGTAAATCGTGCGCATAGTGTGAGGCACATCACTGCCTATAGATTGGAAGCTTTTGAAGTCATGTTTCCCTATCAGAAACGCACTTAAGCTATTTAAATAATCAATATCGATAGGATTACGAACCCAATGTGCATACCGATGCAACATTGGTGATGGACGATTACTATTACGAACTATGTAACGATAGGTTTTATAATCAGGGGAAATAGTAGAGTGAAACTCAGCCGGCGCATGCCAGGCATCTTTCACCACAATACTCGGAGGCAACTTAGAATTCACGGACCAAGCAAAATCAAGATTGTAAAAAAACTTCAAAGGCTTGGTTGTTTCAAAATGGCAAACCTGATTCAAAGCATGAACACCGGCATCCGTACGCCCGCTCGCAAACAAAGAAATCTTCTCATTCAATATAGACGAAAGGGCTTGTTCCAAAACAAACGCCACGCTTTTAACATGCCCATGATTCTGCTTCTGCCATCCACAATACGAAGTCCCATCATAAGCCACAGTAAACCGAATTTTAATCTTAGTATTTTCCACACAACCCATCTAACCCAAAAACCCTTAAAGTGCTACCCGCGATTGGGGCCTTTGAGGAATTTTCCAAGATTTTTAGGCTCATTTCGAGACTTTTAATAAAGTCCGCGTCGACTTTACATCTCTATGGCCTTAAACTTTAGGCATATGAAAAATTTATTTTTAAGTTTTATTCTATTGATCTCGATTCCTTCATTCGCATTTGAATCTAAAATCACTCTCTCCACTACTGACCTGAAAAAGAACTACACGATTGCAGGCAGCTCTCCTGATGAAATCCCTATTGTTGCCGCCCGAGTCCTACAATTACAAATCAGAGCGTCCGGCTGCAAGAGTGTCATGGTAAATCCTCTGTCTATTCAAGCCGCCAAAGAGCACTCGTTTTCGATTACCTCGGATGAATGCGTAATTAAAAACAAACAATCAGAAACGTGTGACGGCGGGTTCTCTGCCAAAAATTTCGAAGTGAATCCAAATACTCCCGAAGCAGAAATAGCGGGAGCGGATCAATATAAAGTATGCATTAAAAGCGGCGCTCAGAGTGAAAAAGGCCAACAACCCCGATAACCATACATTTCATTTTTTATACATTTCATTTAGTTTTTTAACTATTGTTTCTGCAAAAAGTTCAGAAGACATTGGGTCACGCCCGGTGATTAAATTACCGTCTACAACCACATACGGTTTATTCTCGAGCCCCGGATCATATTTGATTTGCCCTACTTTTTCGATCAAGGCTCTGACTCTATAGTAACCCGTGGCTTTCCGATTGGCTGCAATAGGGGTCAGGGCATCAAAATTCTTGGTTACCCCCAACAGACCGGTTGAAGAGCACAGCAATGCCAGCATTTTGTTCTCAGCCAAGGCATCTTGAACTATTTTATGAACATCTTCATTTGGAAAATAATCCGTCCAAGCCCCATTACCTCCGGCGAACACGATGGCGTCGTAATCTTGTACTCGGATTTTGGAAAATGAAATTTGGCTATCGACCGCTTTGAAATTAGTGTTCCTTTCATCTGGTTTAATCGATCCCAATCGTTTTGCGGCTACAGTTATACGATACCCCTCTCTATCAAACCTCTCTCGCGGCTTATAGTATTCCGGTGCCCAGAAGCCCTCATTAATAATCATCAACACTTTAGTTTCGGCTAAAACACTAGTTGAAATAAGCAGCATAAATATAATAGCACACCATTTTTGGGCGTGGTTCATCGATACCTCCTTGTTTGGTTCGTGATTGCCTTATATGTCGATTTTAAGTATATTAAAATTTAATAGATGAAATACTGGATATAAATAATGAAAATATCAAAATCGAATTTGGACCTAAATCTTCTGACATGTTTTAAAGTCGTTGCCGAAAAAGGCAGTATTTCGTACGCATCCTCGATTTTGCACCTTTCTCAGCCGGCCATTAGCTTACAGATTAAAAGGCTTGAAGAACAAATCGGCAAGAAGCTCTTCGATCGCCACAATCGTGGACTATTCCTGACAAAATTTGGTGATCGATTTTTAGAAAAAACGCATCGCCTGCTGGAAATCCAAAATGATCTCATCGGATTAGTTGATCACTCCGACTCAGAACCTTCGGGACAGCTGCGTATTGGAACTTACACAACGGCGTCCTCATATCTCATTGCCCCTGCAGCTGCTAACTTCTTGAAACAATTTAAAGAAGTCAGCCTATCGTATACCTACAACGAAAGTAAGTTTATATTGGACCAAATAAAAGACTATCGTTTAGACTGCGCCGTTTTAACTGACGTACCAGCAGACAATAATCTGCATATCGAGAGATTTTACAAAGACGAACTTGTATTCGCTATTTCCACACAAAGAAAAGAGTCTAAATTAAAAAGTATTTCAGCACAGGACTTGGTCGATTTTGATTTCCTATCTTATCCCCTCAGATATGATTTATGCTACAAAACCGTAGAAACAAGATTTGGAACGTATTTATCAAAATCTCGAACAGTCGTTGAAACAGAAAGCTTTGATACGCTAAAACAAATGCTTCTACTTGGCTCTGGGGCAACATTTATACCCAAATATCTAATTACTAAAGAACTTCAAAACGGCAAACTATCCACAATCCAAATCGGACAAACCAAACTCCCTATCGAGTTTGCATTTATCTCTAAAAAAAACACGGACCTCCCCAAACGAACAGAACGTTTCAGAGAAACCCTTTTTAAATTTTTCCCCACCCCAAAATAAGCACTCGACGACCTCTACCCGTAAGGTGCCAGGTCCTAAAAAGTACAAAGTAGTCTCCATTGTCTCAACTACATTTAGATGAGAACAATTTAATAGACCTGTGATTCGAACTTCGGATGCGGAGATCTCGAATAGCACAGGTAGAGAGTATAAAAATATTCAACGAACTAAACTTTGTGCATTGTTCTTTTTAGGACCTGGCACTTTAAAAACCAGGTTTGTAATTATAATTGGTGAGTGGACTTTTTAGGACCTGGCACCTTAGAGGAGTTGGCCGTTTTTGATTTCGAAGACTTTTTCGCCTAGGACGTCGACATCACGCTTATCATGAGTGATTAGCAGGACCGGGATATTTTGTTCTTTGATAAAGTCGCGGACGAGTTCGCGGCTTTCTTGTTTTAGTTCTTCATCAAGGGCCGAGAAGGGTTCGTCTAAGAAAAGCATTCTGGGTTTGCCTACGACCGCGCGGGCCATTGCGACTCGTTGTTGTTCACCGCCGGATAGTAGGGGGGCTTTCTTATTTAGCAAATGTTCGATTCTGAGTTTTTTAGCGATGCCGACCATTTGGCGCTCGAACGATGCCGAATCCACTTTTCTAGCTTCGGCTGCGAATTGGATATTCTCATAGGCCGTCATATGTGGGAATAAATCGTAAGTTTGGAATACAACACCGATATTTTTCTGTCCCGGTGACAATCGACCCAAGTCCTCACCGCCGAAGTTCCATTTGCACTCTTTCACATTCTCTAGGCCCAGTAATCCGCGAAATACACTGGTCTTGCCAGATCCCGAGGGACCCCACAAAACGTTTACACCTGAATCTAACAATTCCCATTTTTCAATACGAACAGAGAAATCCGAGTACTCAATAATTAATTTTTCGACTAACGACAATTTGTACTCCTCGAAAAGCTAAGAAAACTAATAGACCCAATACTAACAAAATAAATGACAGCAACGAAGAGAATCCTATTCTGTAGTGACTTAAAAATGTTTCCGACAACAGTGCCAAGGAAATATCACGATTCGCGATCATTTTTGAAATTCCGTAATCCCCGGTCGCCCAGAAGGCCGCGATACCCGAGTATAAAAACATGCGCTTGTAAGTTAATGGAAACAAAACTCTCCAAAAAATTAAGCTCTCGCTAGCGCCCAACAATCCCGCTTTTTCTTTGTACCGACCAAGTTCGATCAAATAATTACCGTAACCCATTTTATATAGATAAATCACATAACTGAGCGCTAGCCCAAGGACGATCTTAAGCAATACAAATACGGACGAGTTTGGTCCGACGACTAAAAATGCAAAACCCACCAAAGCTGTACTCGGAGCGATGTAACCGTTTAGAAACCGGTGAAACCAATTCGTTTGGTGCAATCGTGTGATCACCATTAACAATGCGAAAATCGCGCAACCAACTCCAATGGAGATTGCTAACGTTCCAAATATTCCACTCACAATTTCTTCCGAGTACAATTCAAAGTCAGACCAGCTGCTGATGCCTTCCCAAACTCCACTGAAGTAGGAATAGAAGAACACCAAGTATAAAAAAGTAAACACGTAGAAGCTTAATCGAGATTCCAAAAATCGACTTTGTAAATGAGGGTTCACATCCACAACTGTATTGGCGTTGAAGTTCGCGAGTGAAAAAGCAAATAGCAACAAAGACTGCACTCCCGAGATGACAACAGCCGTGCTCCAGTCATTGTAAATCTTCATTTTTTCAAAAATTAAAATCTCGAGATTAATGCCTTTACCGCCACCAACGACCAGTGGAATTGCAAAGCTGCTAAACGCAGTGACGAAAACTAAAAAAAAGACCTGCAGTATATCTTTGCGAATCAGTGGCCATAACACTCGTGAATAGAAATGCCAGCGCCCCGCTCCTAATATAAAAGCCACGTCGGATAGCTTTGAAAGCTTGGTCTTAATGACTTCTTTTAAAATGACTCCGCACAAACCAAAATTAATAAAGGCATGTACAATTACAACGCCGACAGAGCCCATCGGAAACGGATCAATCAAACTCATAAGGCCAATTAAAATAAACAAATTCGGCAAGAAATTGGGCAACAAAAAAAAGATATTGAAATTCACCCATCGAGAAAATCGATTCTCGCAAAAAATTAACCCGGACGCCAAGGCCAAGCCCCCCGAGGTTGATAGCAGTGCCGACCACAGCCCTTGCCAGACTGAGTTTTTAAGTGCCCACCCGAATTCGTTCCAATCCCAACGCGTAGACATTTTAAAATGAAAAAACAAAACTAAAAATGGGCATAGCAAAAAGAATGTAAGCAAACCTTGCGAGAAGGTTTTAAGGCTATTTTTATTTTGCATTTTTTTCGCCCCGTCGAATTGATGTCCACGATTTTATTAAAAAATCGACATCAGAGACCGACGGGATTTTGAACTGCGCTAGATGATTAAATTTCGACAAGGGCTCAAAAGGAGTGCCCACTTGTGCGGATTTAATGACTGGAAACATGAAGTTTTTGTTCATGATAATTTTCTGTCCCTCATCTGATAGCATCAAATTTATAAATTCTTCGGCCAACGTACATTCTTTGCAGTCCAAAGGTATACCAGCAAACTCAAATTGAATAGGATGTTTTTCAGTAAATGTAAAAGCTTCGATAGAATTATTATGCTCTATTAGCTGATGATACAAAGGCGATGTCAAATAAGACAGCACATAACTGACTTGTCGTTTCGAAAAGAAACCATACGCAGTCGACCACGATGGCGAAAAACTATGAGCCTGATTCATAATCTGCTCTAGATATTTCTCGCCTTCGTCTTTCCCCATCGAATCATACACCCAGCTTAAGAACTGCATTCCGGGAGACGACGTTCTTGGGTCCATTAACGCAATTTTATTTTTGTAGATAGATTTCGTTAAGTCTTTCAAAGATTTTGGCGCCGGCAGAGGATCTTCTTTACGTCCAACAAACGCAATGACTCCCCAATCAAAAGGAACAAAGTAGCTATTCGAAAGCGCAGGACGAATAATCTCGTCAATATCGAGCTGCGAGAAATCAAGTTTACGCCAATTTATTTCTGATAACGCTTTTTGCAAATCATACTGATCTAAACCAATAACTAGATCGGCTCCTAACGTCGCGCCCTCGAGTTTAATCCGTTGTAACAACACGCCAGAGTCCGCCGCTTCGACAAACTCCACGCGGCAGTTGCAAGTTAACTCAAATTTCTTTTTTAAATCAAAGCCGGGCCCAAGCTTAGACGTAAATGACGAATAGCCATACACACGCAACGTTTTCTGCGCTTCATCCACAACCGCTTTGCGATTGAAAAAACTCAGCACTAGTACAAAGAAAATACTAAAAATGAAAATTATAAAATGTTGCATCTACCACCAAATTCCGCGGCGACGTTTATAAAAATAATAGTCCACGCCAAGGCAGCGTCCGGCACCGATCCAAGCCATTACAAGATGTAACGCCAGAAACGTTTTATTCAGATCTTCGTAAGCAGGTCCCATAATGAAAATCATGTTTAATGATAGCAATACGCCCAGCACCGCCACTGGTCTGACCACGTAGCCGATTAAATAGGATATTGCGATCGCGAACTCAAAACCAGTGATTAGAAACGCCAGTATCTGCCACTGCGGAATCATTTGCGCCGTAATGATCACTTTGTACCATTCAGGAGCTTGACTCAAAGGAAGGAATTCAGAAATGGTTTCGGCAATTTTTGGTTTGTTCAAAAAATCGGATGTATATTTCAACATCGCAGATTGCAAATAGTAATAACCTAAAAATATTCGCAGGAAAGAGATCGGCACAAGATGCCCAACATATTTCACGCTATCAAGAAACGAAACTAGCATGGATTAATTATTGATGATTTTTTAAAACCGTACAAGCGACATCGAGTTTATATCCAGACTTACGATACTCACCGAGGTTTGTCCGGTTTAATTCCTGACAGTGTTGTCAAAAAAATGTCGTTTGGGATGCTTAGAAAAATAGCCGCCCTAAGTCTGTCTACAGACCATTTTTTACGAGAGCAGAACCAAAGGACGCGAGTACAGCAAGTGGCGTGCGTGGATAAGTCTAATTTAGTAAGTAAATTTTGTTTCTAGTTTTCAAAGTGCATTGCGGACAGAATGCTTCTTCTTTGATCGTCTTAGAATCATCACTGGCAACGTGATTGATCTCGAGTTCTGTATCACAGAGCACGCAATGATTTTGTGACTTAATAAATTCCGAATGAACGGGATGATTAATATTTTCAAAATATCTTAACTTTTTTGCTTCCACTGTTTCCCCACCTTGTAAAATCCATTTTATGCTGCCAAAGAATTTTATGATTCCTAAAATTCAGACAACTCAAGTGTTGAAATTAGTTAAAGCAAAACCGATGCCGAAACTTTTCTAGACTTTCTGATACCTAGATAACCCGGACTTAAGTAGTTCATCGATAAAGTTTTGAAACGATATATTCTCGGCGGCTAATTGCTGAGGAAAAAACGAAGCTTTCGTCATACCTGGCAATGTATTGGTTTCGATAAACACAGGTCCGTTCACTGTTAGAATCATATCTGTGCGCGAGTACCCTAAACAGCCGAAACTTTTGTGCGCTAATAACGCTAGATCCTGACACGCTTTTTTCTGAACTGAGTTAAGATCCGCCGGAGTGATTTCCTTGCTGCCTCGACCTAAGTACTTGCCTTGGTAATCAAAGTTTGAGCCCGCTTCTAATAGCACTTCACTGGGCGCCAATGGCACTATTCCATCTAGTTTTTCCCAAACACCGACAGTAATTTCACGTCCTGTAACAAATTCTTCGACAATGTAATCATGTTCCGTCGATTTTTTGATTTGAGTAATCGCATTTTCCAATTCAGTTTCATTTGAAACAATAAATAATCCAAAGCTAGACCCATTGGCGTTTGGCTTTAAAACGATCTTCTTTTTATCAGAGAAAAATTTCCTCAATTTATTAACCGAATCCACAGAGTCAAAATGCACTAGCAGTTCACTGGCTAATGACATGTTTTGAGCACGAGCCGCCTCTTTAGTTTTTGCCTTATTAAAACAAAGACGACTAGCTTTTGCGCCCGAGCCTGTGTACGCCAATTGATGTTTTTCAAAAAACTCTTGATACGTTCCATCTTCGCCGGCTGTCCCGTGCAATGCTAAGAAGCTTATTTTGCCTTTTAATAAATTAACCGTTCCACTTAAGTCGCTAGCAACCGCTGTTGCTTTCGGCTGGAAATCCTGAACAAACGGATTTTTATGAGCTAACAATTCTTCCGCAGTCACTGGAAACCATTGCCCCTGCGGATTGATAAAATAAATATCTGGATTTTGAAAGTAGTTAACTACGTTCTGAGCTGATGCTACAGAAACTAATCTTTCATTAGATGTTCCACCAAAAATCAAAGCTACTTTATTTGAATTCATAAATTTTCCTTACGCTTAAGCCATTTCCACTAATTCTTTTACCATATGGCCAATGCCGGTAAATACGGGACCAAAACTGGTATCATGCATGAAGGCTGGCGAAGTTATAATTTTGTTGCCACGATCAGTGATAAAATCTTCGACCGGACATTCCACAACTTCAACATCCCAACGCTTTAATTCATTAAATTTATCCGATTTTGGCCCTAAAGTAATGGTGATTCCTTTACCAGCAAGACATTTAGCCAACAAAATGGGAGCAATACAAACGGCCCCTATCGGCTTTTGTTCCTGATAAAACTCTTTGATCACACGATCAACATCTGGTTCAACGGTGCACGCCATTCCCATTGAAGCCCAAGTACAAAAATGCAGCGCAACTCCGAAACCACCGCCAATTACAAGCGCATCAAAATCACTGACAACTAGCGAGTTTAGCTCCTGAATTTGCCCCCGACTAATACGCGCAGCTTCCGCCAGCATATTACGAGTTTCTGATTTACTCGTCGTTTGAGTGAGATGACTTGTTACCGGCACGTTCTTATCTAAAGAGAAACATGTTACTTTAGCTCCCGCTAAATCAAGATTAGCTAATAGACTAACTACCTCTGTAACTTCTGCCCCGTCTTTGTGACCACAACCCGCGTATAAAACTGCAATTTTTTTCATAGACCTTAGTTTAAAGACTCAGTGCCGAATCGTCAACGACATCGGCTTGCTAATGGCTTTTTGTATCGTTACGCTGAGTGAGCAACCTCAGGAGTCTTTATGAGTTCATTCTATGATTTCAATGTAAAAAACGAAAAAAATGCAGATGTTCCCTTATCGACATATAAAGGTAACGTGGTTCTAGTCGTCAATGTGGCCAGCAAATGTGGCTTTACGCCACAGTATGCCGGACTAGAAGACCTTTACAAAAAATTTAAAGACAAAAGCTTTACGATCGTTGGCTTCCCATGCAATCAATTTGGTTCTCAAGAGCCTGGCACCGATGCGGATATTCAGTCGTTTTGTAAATTGACCTACGATGTGACGTTTCCTGTGATGGCCAAAGTGGATGTGAATGGCGACAACGCCTCTCCTGTTTATCGTTTTCTGAAAGAAAAAGCTCCCGGCATCTTGGGCACCGAGATGATTAAATGGAATTTTACAAAATTCCTAGTGGATAAAAGCGGCAATGTAGTTCAAAGATACGCACCAAATACCGAGCCTAAGGATATTGAAAAAGATATTGCTAACTTGCTTGCTAAATAGGGATGTATTTATGAATTTTGCAAATGTAGCCAAAGACAAAAAAATCTAAATTTTCTATGAAGAAATCTTAGCTTGAAGGCTCTCAAATGGTACACATTCGTAGTCTTTGATCAATACGGCCTCTAGTGTTTTTAGCTCTTCGATAAAGCGCTTAAACTGGGCTTTTACTAATTCGAAATGGCCCTCAAGAACTAAATCCGACGAGTGTTTTCTAAACGAGTAGAAAATCTTGCTTTTATCAATCCCCAAGTAGAACGGAAATTGATTCTCTGAATTGATAAATTTCATCGCTCGTTCCATATTCTGCTTCGGCAACTGAACAATTGGGCTCGCAGCGTAAAAATAGTCTTGCGAATAAAAAAACAATCGCACAACATCGTTACCATTCACTAACTCCCAATAGCTTTTTCCAGAACGTAAAGTAATGGGATCATACCCCGAATGAGTAATCATGGCTTCTACCTGAGTCGCCATGCGATCAATCTCGACTGTCCTGAAATACTTTTCCGAATCCACTTGAAAACCACAATGTGGGCAATGCTCACTCGGCGTCGTTAATTGATTCTCACACGATGTGCACAATACTGTGTATTCTGTGCTGTTAAATGTTTTCCATTTTTCTAAATCTTCAAAAGCAAATTTAATAGGAATCGAAAATCCTATATTTTCGGCCTCTTGAATTTTTCTAGAGTTAATTCCAACGACTTGTCCCTCTTGATTCAACAGAGGTCCCCCGCTGTTTCCAGGATTGATAGCGGCATCAACCTGAATATAAGCCAAATCTTGAATACGATGGTGAGAATTAGAAACAATCCCTTGAGTGAACGTGCAGTTCATCCCGAGTGGATAGCCTATCGCCACAACACTATCACGATCTAAAACGCCAACGGAAGGGCTAGACGCTAAGCCGCCATCCGACAGAGGATGTTCAAGCTGAAGCAACGCTATATCTTTTCGAGGATTCGCTAGCAATACCTTAGCTTTCACGCGGCGGTTATCATAGGACTCAAGAGCGACCTCGCGTAATCCTTCGATCACATGATAGTTTGTAATAATTAAATCAATTCCTTGTAGTTGAAACCCACTACCCGTTGATTCCGGAGTCAAAACTTTATAGACATTTTTTTTAAATGATTCGAAATTTACCATTAGCGAACGATCCTTTTAAACCAACCAATTACGATATTTAAAGCACTCTCGATATTGACCGATTCTTGGTAAATTAGATTTTGATTAATTAAATATCTCTCTAGGCCCGTGTACAAACGCTCGGAGGCTGTTTTCCAACTAACGCCTGATGCGCGAGCCAACAAGTTCTTTAAATACGTCGCCAGCTCAGGTTCGCAAAAATAACGATTCAGATATGTGTAAATCGCAGTATTTAAATACAGCGAAGACAAAATATAATCCTGTTTGTTACGGTATTGAAACGCGTTTTTTAAGTATTCATCAAAATGCAGTTTTGTACGTTCTACATAAGCTACTCTACGTGTGGGCATAAACGAGCGTTCTTTATAAAAACTAATTTGAAAATTTTCTTTCGAAATTTCACTGATCTTTTTGAAATTGGTGAAGATTTTTGCGTACATAGTTTCAAAACCCGTATTGGGATTCAAATCGGTGTATGCGCTTTTTAATTCCAATTTCAAATAACCGCGCGGTGAAAATATATAATCTATTTTTTGAAGGTAGTTCCAAAAGACTTCTACACACGTGTCGCGATAACGTTTTTTCTCAAACACATCCAAGTAATGTTTTGTTTCGTTGCTCAACTCTTGAAACAATATCCACGCCGCCTCAATCCTTTTTTCAGATTCTGGGGTGCGCGCAGATTGATTTGGACTTTCGATTCTAAATTTTTTAACCATATAAGACTCTAAAAAGTCCCCAAAATTACAAAAATCTTCCATAATATCGAAGAATTTGTAGGGGTCTAAAGCGTCCCACTGATCTTCAAATCTAAGAATTATTTTATCGTGTTTTATTTTTAACTGCGCGAGCTTCAAATCGAAAAAACTAAACTCACTGAGCTTACGCAGTGATGCCAGTTCCATACCGTCTTTGTAATTCAATAAGTTCGTTTGGAAATAGATCTTATTATCGTCCCAAGTTAAATCGACCGGACGTCCGCCTTGCATAACTCGCAACGATTTCGCTTCCAGCAGAGATTCATTGTAATGAGACTCACTGTTTATATAATTCAGCGACTGATAAAATGCTGTTTTAGTTTTTTTCTCGTCATGGGCTTTGCGAACAAGATCCCAAACAGAATTGTTAAATTCTTTTTCAGGACGCTCAAAATAAGGCTGGTGATGCAGGGGTGATTTTTCCATTTTCTGTCTTTTGATTGTACTATCAAAAAAATGGCGAAGGCATCAATCTGTGGTCTATCTCTATTTTGGTCCAGTGAGCTCTATATATAAAAAAAGAGGAGCATTAAGCTCCTCTTCACAACTCATTCGTATCACTATTTAAAAGATCTTAATTAGTGTTTTGCTTTCTTTTTATTTTTTGCATCTTTAGCAGAGTCTTTTTCCGCTGTTGTAATTTCAACATCTGGAGTTTCTTCAGCCTCCTCTAGAGTGGCCGCAACTTTAGTATCTGCATCTACTAATAATTGACCGATACCTTTCATAGAAAGAATTTGTGAACGCAATGTAGCTTGATATTGTGGGTTTGCTTTTAAGAACGATTTCGCCTGATCGCGGCCTTGTCCCATACGCTCACCTTTGTAGCTGAACCATGCACCTGATTTTTCAACCAAGTTAGCCGTTACCGCTAGATCCAAGATATCACCTTCCGCTGAAATACCTTCGTTGTACATTAGGTCGAATTCAGTTTTAGTGAACGGAGCCGCCATTTTGTTTTTAACAATTTTAACTGCGGTTCTATTTCCTGTGACTTCTTCACCGTCTTTGATCGCACCTACACGACGTACATCCATACGAACTGATGCGTAGAATTTCAGAGCGTTACCGCCCGTAGTCGTTTCAGGGTTACCGAACATAACACCGATTTTCATACGAATTTGGTTGATGAAGATCATGAGTGTATTAGAGCGGCTGATCGCTGCTGTTAATTTTCTAAGAGCTTGTGACATCAAACGAGCTTGAAGACCCATGTGACTATCACCCATTTCACCTTCGATTTCCGCGCGAGGCACAAGTGCGGCAACGGAGTCGATGACGATCACGTCGATCGCGCCAGAGCGTACTAGCGTTTCAGCGATTTCAAGTGCTTGCTCGCCAGTGTCTGGTTGAGAGATTAAAAGATCTTCCGTGTTTACGCCTAATCGGCGAGCATAGTTTACGTCTAATGCATGTTCCGCATCGATAAATGCAACCACGCCGCCTTTTTTCTGAGCTTGAGCAATAGTTGATAATGCGATTGTTGTTTTACCTGATGATTCCGGTCCGTAAACTTCTACGATACGACCTTTAGGAAGACCGCCGATACCAAGGGCGATATCTAGGCTCAATGCGCCCGTGCTGATCACTTCAACATCTCTGTTTAGAGGTTCATTAACGTTCAATCTCATGATTGAACCTTTACCGAATTGTTTTTCAATTGAAGACACCGCTAGTTCCAAAGCTTTTAGTTTTTCGCCCTGTGCTTTTGCGTCTTTTTCTGTATTTGTAGCCATTGTGTTCGCCTTTCCTTAACTCCGCTTGAGTTTTTTATTTAGTTATTAAGTTATATACCAAAATTAAGTTTAAAGTTTCGTTCGGTCCATTTTAGTTTTGCTCTAGATCCGCTCTAGATGCTTATTTAACAGTTCTAATGCGTGCTCCGCTGACTGTTCTTGTATCTGAACCCTTGAGCCTGTAAACAACTTTCTTTCTGTGTATTCAACGCTCGGTCCTACGATTCCAAAACATACGGTGCCTACAGGTTTAGTTTTCGTTCCTCCGTCCGGGCCAGCTATACCTGTAATAGCGGCTGCCCAAGTTGTTTTAAGAACTCGTTGAGCGCCTTTGGCCATTTGCAAAGCCACGGTCTCGCTGACCGCGCCTTCTTTTTCAATTGAATCGCGAAGAACGCCTAGAATATCTTCCTTCGCCGAATTGGCATAACAAACTACCGATCCCATAAAGATGTCAGAGACTCCGGGGTTCTCTGTTAGTTTGGCTGAGAGCTTGCCACCGGTGCAGCTTTCAGCAAAACCAATCACCGATTTGGTACGGCGTAGTTGCTTAAATAGAGTGTGTAATTTATATGTAAATGTGTCCATAAAAAAATCGCTTTGTTGCCTTGAGGCATAAAAAACTAGCCGTTGGAGGCCAATCCCCGCCTCAGGTATTTATAAAAATGAGCTGAGTTCCAAGCCATGCTGTTTTTGTGTACAAAAACTGAAGAATGACATTTGTGATCACGCCGGCCGCCACGTCATCGAGCATAACTCCCAAACCGCCACCTATTTTTCTGTCCAACCAACCAATCGGAAACGGTTTTAAAATATCGAAAAATCTAAACAGAATAAATCCGGCAGTTAACGCCTGCCACGTCATCGGCATCATCGTCATTGCGATCATATAGCCTGCGACTTCGTCGATCACGATCTCAGACAGATCATGATCACCCTTTGATTTTTCGTAAATATCAGAAAGAAAAATTCCGGCGAACAGAATGATGAACGCGCACGCCATATATAGGATAGAGCCAAACGTTTGAAACAAAATAACGAACGGAACCGTAGCCAGTGTGCCCCAAGTTCCCGGAGCAAAGCGAATCTTACCTACATAAAACCAAGTCGAAATAATTTCCGCTATCTTCAGTATTAAATTTGGCTGAGTTTTTTCCATATCCTGCTTGCAAAGTAACTAGAATTCACTCCGCTGTCCATTGTGAATTGCGCGCAATGGATGAATAAAAGACGAGTAATAATTCCCGTCAAATTCAATTCCGCAAAAATGATTTAACCATTTGCTTTCGTTATGGATTTCAACGTAGACTGACCACGAACTTTTACTCGCAAAAAAGGATCCGATATGAAGAAATGGTTTTTAAAGATTATCCTGTTGCCACTTCTAATTTCCATGAACGCTTTTCCCAGCGTCTTGGGCGATATGCAAACGTTTGTTCCGAACACCGACGGCCTTGATTTCATTACGGTTCATTCCTCTCGCCCGTTGTATGGCGATTATTTGGTTTTATCTCAGTATTTAAATTTTGCTAAAGATCACTTGCTTGTATTCAAAGACGTAAATACACAAACGAAAATGTCATACGCGAATGAACTCGCTGAATATGATTTTTCTATCGGGTATGGATTTACAAAAAACCTATCGGCCTTTTTGCAGGCTCCGTTCTTGTGGTATTACAATTCAGAGACCAAAGAAGGCATTAAGATCAATATCGACAAAGGTATCCACTCATTACGACCGGGCTTTAAATACTCTTTCGGAGATGCGGAAATTCCTTCGTGGGCGATGGTGGCCTCTGTAGATATTCCGTCACTTGTGGACAGTCCGTATACGGGCGTCAGTCCAAAGCCGATTTTCAATTTTGAATTGGCGTACGGTCACAGAAATGACAAAGCCGTTCACGGTGTGAATGCGGGTATTCGTATTCGTGAGCCCAGCGAGCGTCCATCAACTCAAAGGATGTTTCCGTTAGATGATCAGTTAACTATGTCGTACGGATATTCAAATGAATTCACTGAAACAAGCCGCTGGGTATTTGAGACTATCTTCAGCTACCCGCTAGAGAAAAAACCGTACGAGCGCGCAGATGATGCTTCTTCATTAGATTTATTATTGGGCTTAAAACATCGTTGGTGGAAAAATACTAACTTTGATTGGGGCGCAACGATCGAGCCCGGAGTCGATTCTCTGGCGCCAGCTTGGCGCGTATTTGCTGGTCTTGTTTGGTATTGGAAACCAACAAGCTCGGAGGCTTCGGCTCCGGCACAGACTGTCCGCAAAGCTCCGCAAGCGCGAATTTCCCCGACAGGATTTCGCGTAACACCAGAAGATTCGACTGTGGTAGTTGGCGAACAAGTTAGTTTTGAATTCTTCGGCGGCAAAGCGCCTTACCAATGCGAGATCTTAAGTGGCGACGGACAATTTATCGGTAAGTACTGCGATTTCTTATCTCCTGAAAACCCAGGCGCAAGTGAAATTGAATTTAAAGATTCACTAGGACAAACAACAACAGCGCTTGTAACTTACAAAGCGCCTAGTGAATTCGCCGGTGATTTAGGTATTCGCCCTCAACACGCTGACTTATTTGAAGGTCAAACGATTCAATTCCGCGCTGTGGGCGGCAAGTCACCGTTTCGTTATGGTGTAATTGATGGTTCGGGAACGATTAGCCAAAATGGTTTTTTCAAAGCGCCTCTAGAATCACAGAACGTAACTATTGAGGTTGTCGATAGCGTAGGTCGCTCGGCTAGAGCCACTATCAAAGTTAAAGAAATTCCTAAGCCAGATAAATTGATTCGTTTGAAAAACTTAGAATTTGATTTTGACCGCGCTACGTTGACTCAAGATTCGAAAAAAGAAATCGAGAAAATCATTTCGACATTATTTGATTTGAACATCAAATCATTAATTATCGAGGGCCACACAGACTCGATGGGCACTGACGACTACAACCAAAACTTGAGCGAGCGTCGTGCTAAAACGATTAAAAACAATTTGCTTGATAATTTAGATATTCGCGATAATCAGATCACGGCCATTGGTTTCGGGGAAGCCCGTCCAATCGCTACGAATAAAACTGATGCCGGTCGAGCTAAAAATCGCCGTGTGGATTTAAAAGTTTATATTAAAAAATAGGACTGCAAATGAAGAAAATACTCTGGGAACCAACGAAGGCTGGATTTGAAGCTACGGCATTGTATCGCTTAAAAACAAACCTAGAGAAAAAACACGGTGTGCGTTTCGAAAACTACAATTCACTTTGGAAATGGACTAACGAAAACTCCCAAACATTCTGGACAGAACTTTGGGATTTTTTTGGAATCGTTGGCGAACGAAAGGGTGTTGCTCTAGAAAATCCTCAAGATTTTCTACACTCAAAATGGTTTCCTGAATCGTCAGTGAACTATGCCGAGAACTTGGTTAAACTCGCGGCGAAAAATCGCGCCTCGTCTTTGCAAGCTAACACGTCTCCGTTTTTAATTTTCAAAGCTGAAGATCAAGTCGAATTCACAATCACATACCCTGAATTTGTACTTCTTGTTTCCAAAGCTCAGCAAGGCTTGGAGAAAATGGGCCTTAAAAAAGGCGACCGTGTTGCCGCAATGGTTCCCAATCATCCCGCGACGATCGTGATGATGACGGCGGTGACTTCACTCGGTGCTATCTGGTCTAGCTGCTCGCCTGACTTTGGTGTTCAGGGCGTTTTAGATCGCATGAGCCAGATTGATCCTAAGATTTTTATCACTAGTGATTTCTATATCTACAATGGAAAGAAATTAGATCTGAAAGAAAAAACGACTGAGATTTTAAAATCGCTTCCTACCGTTAAAAATGCCATTGTAATGAGTTTCGACAAACCTCTGGCGGATCTGGCTAACGATACGAGCTCCCACACTGCACACAGCTTAAGTTCAACAGAATCTTTAGAGATGGTATTGGGCCGTGAACAAGCCGCACCACTTAAGTTTGCAAAAACTGAATTTAATCACCCGCTATTTATTTTATTTTCTTCGGGAACCACGGGCGTTCCTAAATGTATCACTCATGGGCACGGCGGAACTTTATTCCAGCATATGAAAGAACATCAGCTTCATGGCGATATCAAACCGAATGATCAAATGTTCTACTTCACAACGTGTGGTTGGATGATGTGGAACTGGCTTGTGACGGGAATCTCGTCAGGTGCGAATATTCTGCTTTACGAAGGAGCTCCGTTTTACAAAGATGCGGCCAGCTTATTTCAATTCTTAGAAAAATATAAATGTACCCAGTTTGGAACATCGGCAAAATTCATCGACTCGTGCAATAAAGCGAAACTGACTCCAGGAAAAGATTTTAACTTAAGCTCGTTGCGATCCGTATTCTCGACCGGCAGCCCGTTGAATGAAGACGGTTTTGATTACGTGTACGAACACATCAGTCCAAAAGTTCAATTAGGCTCAATATCTGGCGGAACAGATATCATCGCATGCTTTGTATTATCAAACCCATGGACGCCAGTTATTCGCGGTGAGATCTCGGCTGCGGGTTTAGCGTTTGACGTTGATATCTGGGATGACGACAAAAAACCTTTAGTTGGCGAAAAAGGCGAACTGGTTTGCAAACAATCCTTCCCGTCTAAACCCATCTATTTCTGGAACGATCCAACTCACGAGAAATTCAAAAAAGCGTACTTTGAAAAATTTGAAAACGTATGGTGCCACGGTGATTACGTCGAAAAAACTGTTAACGGTGGATTCATCATCTACGGCCGCTCAGACGCCACATTAAATCCAGGCGGTGTACGCATCGGAACAGCCGAAATCTACAAACAAGTTGAAACGCTTGAAGAGGTAATTGAATCCGTAGTGATCGGCGAAAACTGGAACAACGATGTACGCGTTGTCCTTTTCGTAAAACTGCGCGACGGTTTATCTTTAGACACTGCCCTAATCGACAAAGTAAAAAACCAAATCAAGAAAAACACAACCCCAAGACACGTCCCCGCAAAAGTCCTACAGGTCCAAAACATCCCGCGCACAAAAAGCGGAAAGATCGTAGAACTAGCAGTAAGACAAACTGTTCACGGCGAAACCGTAAAAAACGCAGAAGCACTTGCGAATCCCGAAGCACTTGCCGAATACAAAAACCGAATCGAACTGAAGGATTAAAAAGGCAGCTGCTGACTTTTTGCAATGCAAAGCGCATTAACTAGTGTCGCGGCGGCTTCCCTTTATTTTTTTGAGTTTTGGATGGATTGCCATTCGGCGAAGTAGTCTTCGGCGTCGATGGGGTCGATGATGTCGGACTCTGGTGGGCTTATGTATTTGCCTTCTACGCCGTCCCAGCCTTTGTAGTGGATGGTGTTTTCAGTGCGAGACGTTTCGAAATTGGGTGCGTAATAGGTTTTTCCGCCGCCGTCGGGGATATCGATCGCTAAATTAGGCATCGCTAACCCTGATAAATGACCCCATAAGTTCCTTTGGATCTTTAGCGAATTCGCAATGCTGGTTCTTAGGTAGTCGGTTCCTTGCGAAGGATCGCATTGAAACATGTAGTAGGGTTTCACGCGCAGATAAAGCATTCGTCGCGACAAGGCCTGTACAATGGCTTCGTGGTTGTTTACGCCGTTTAATAACACCATCTGATTAAATGACGGAACGCCATGATCCACGATCATCTCTAGTTTTTCAGCAGCTAGCTCTGTGATTTCTTTTGGATGATTGAAATGGTTCATAAAATAAACAGGCTTATATTTCTTCAAAATCTTGCAAAGGTCTTCTGTGATTCGCTGAGGACATACCACTGGCATCCGTGAGCCAATGCGAATAATTTCTACGTGTTCGATTTTTCTGATTTCAAATAGTACCCGATCAAGGACAGCGTCTGATAATGTCAGGGGATCACCGCCCGAGAGAATCACTTCTTTAATTCCGGGATGCGCTTTGATATACGCCAGAGCCTCATCCAATTCTTCTTTTTTAGCTAGCGCCTGATCTTGGCCGGTGAAATGTTTACGTGTGCAGTAGCGACAATAGACGCTGCAGAAATCGGTGATCAGTAACAGCGCGCGATCAGAATAACGATGAATCAAGCGCTTTGATTTTTGATTTTTCTTCTCGCCCAAAGGATCTAGCATTTCCTGATTCTCAGACGTTAACTCTTTCTGATTCGGCATCAAGATTTTACGTACAGGATGATGAGGCTTGTTTTGCGTAAGGGCCGCATAATAAGGCGTACAGCGGATATTAAATAGCTCTGAAGATTCATAAAATACGCTAGATTCATCGTCAGCCAAATCAAAATAGCGCTGGTAGTCTGCCAATCCCTTTAAAGAGTTCTGCATCTGCCACTGAGGATTCAACCAATCAGTTTCCGTGATCGAAAGATGAGCTGGAATGATAGGATTCTTTTCGTATTTAAACAGAGGCATTTTATGACTCATACTTAGTTTGTACCTTTTAAGTCAAGCTGTTGAAAATCCTCGGTAATTTTTATTTTCTCAGACTGAGACACCAAATGTTTGACAGCGTTTCATACTGAGACGCTAAAATTTTTCTTCAAATAAATTATCGATTTCAAGGGTTTAGACCCAATTCCACATTCTTTGGCACAGCGGCCTTTTGGTCATCGGCTTGCAATTTCTTTAGTTGGATAAAGAAAAAATAGGGCCCGGATGGCTCGCTATAATGGAGGATATTATGAAAACGCAAACAAAACAGTGGTTCCTGTATGGAACACTATTCGCCGCACTGGGTTTTTCAGTGTCAGGCACAGAAAATAAGATAGATGGCTCTGCCCATTTCTCGTCTCAACAATTAGCTACTAAAGCATCTCCTGAAGCTGAAGCTAATTTAAAAGCTAAAAGAGACGCAGTTAAAGCAGCAGGCGCTACAACAACAACAGCTACACCTGATGCGACCGCTGCTGCGGACGCCGCACGTGCTGCAGAGGCGGCTAAAAAAGTTCCGCCAACACAAACAGAAGACACAAGCACAGCGTCTACAAGTCAGACTGTGACTCCAGCTTCGGCGACAGTGCAAACTACGCCTCAAGCTCTAACAGCTCCTGCTGTAACAACGGCAGCCGCTGTTAAATCTCGTGGAAATGGTGGCGAATCAACTGGTCGCCAAACATCAACTCAACCAGCATTCGAAGATTACGTAACCCATGTAGATGGACATGACTATAAAGTATCTATCATCATGGCTAACGGTGAAACACGCGCTATCTATTCTGAAAAACCAGAAGGCAGCGATTGCAAAGGCGAATGCGGCAAAGAAGCTCGCGTTGAGATTTTCCCAGCAGCCGAAGGCCAAAACCTAGATAAAATTAAAACTAAAATCAGAGAAGAACTTATTCCTAAAGATATCACTCGCAAAAAAGGTGGCAAAACAGCCGCTAAAAGCGATGACAGCGATGATGATAAAGACGAAGTTTCTAAAGGTTATATCTCTTTAAAAGCTAAAGTTCACCAACGCTGCAAACACTTAAGCGAAGGTCGCTCTGAAACTGAATGTAAAGCTAAAGAGTTCGTAAGACTTTTAAAAGCCGACAAGAAAACAGCTAAGAACAAAAAAGATAAAGACGGCAACAAGAAAGCACGCTTTATCACAGACGGCGATGCTGAAACATTCTTTAATGAAGAAATTCGTGACGGCTTAAAAGAAATGTTAACTCATAAATTTGATATCAAATCTGTAGAAGGCGCATCAGTTTTAGAACAACGCCTAGAACTACAAGATATCAATTCTGACCTTTTAAGTGAAAAACGCCAAGCTCGCGAAGATAGAAACTCAGCTAAAGGTTTAATTAAGTCATTACTACGCGATATCGACCGCGAATACTCTGATACTCGTAAAGCTGTTTCTGCATTATACAAAGAATCACTAGAAGAACAAAAACGTGATGCTTTAGAAAGCCTAACGTCAAGAAACGACTACGCGAAAGCGCAAGACTATCCTAAGGCTCAAGCGGCTTTAGCCAGTTTCCTAGAAAACTTCGGTTTACTAAGAACGCTTAACACAGAATTATACTCAACAACGAGCGACAGCTTAAGCTTTGCAAAACGTAATGGACTGATCGACAGTGATTCTTCACGCGATATCACTCGCGAGATGGACAGCTTTAGAACTTTGCTCTTAAAAGAAGTTATCAACAACCCAAGAATTCTTGAAATGGGTGTTAACTCTCTAGATTCTTCTTTAGCTGGAGTTACAAACTCAGCTCGCGGAATGCGCGGCAATGTAAGCAGCGGAGCTGTAGGTTCAAGTACGGCTGAACTGGTTCGCCAAGTGTTATCGAATGGCGGAACTGGCACAAGAGGTTCTCGCGGCCAATAGTATTTTTTATTAGATTCATTACTTGATTTAGTCCTCCCCCAAATCCATGACGGATTTGGGTTTTGGATTTTCTGGGACAGACTAAATTAGAATTGAAGACCGATTTTTGTAGCAAAACCGAATGTGAAATTATTTTCAGAGCCTGGAACAGTGTCTGATTTAAATGCAGCACCTGGGAATACAAAGCCTAACTGATTTGACCACATAACTTTCTCACGAATTTTGTAGTTCAACTCAAGATCATACTCAAAGCCTAATTCTTTAGAACCTTTGCCACCAGCGAACGGACTAACCATTAATTGAGCCCATGCAAACGTTTGATTTAGATCTAATTTATCATTCCAACGATATTTCACAACTGGCGCGAAATAAAATGCATTACTGATCGCTTCGTCATCTGGGCTGTTACCAACAGTCAAACCAACAGTATCACGAATTGCTGCTGATCTTAGAGTATCGTATGTACCTAAACGGTGGTTGAACATCAAGAATGCCACATCGTAGTTACGATCAAATTGGAAACCTTCGTAATCCGTAGTATCTGGATTATCACCGCTCGCCACACCTGTTTTGATCGTGTAGTTCCAGCTAGATGCATTTTTAAAATTCCACTCAGACGCGATACCATAACCAGTAGATTTAACACTTTGGCCATTTTTCACGATACCAAGATCACCCGAGTTAAATCCAGCTTCTAAACGGAAACTGAAATTATCCCAATCTTTACCCAAGATGAAATTAGTTTTTTGAACGCTCATGTCACCTTGAACAGAATCACCGATCACACTTGGGTTCGTCGTTGCATTCCCGACAGGCGTATCATTCGAAGAAAGGCTGGCTTTACGTCGCTCTAACATCACCCCAATTTGGTTACCTGTTTGTTTGTTATCGTAAAGAACCAAGAAACCTTCGTCTTGAACCAAGTTACCTTGCGCATAACCATCATCATAGTGTCTAGAGATGAACGGCATTAATATCATGTTATCTACTAACATTTTGTAAGACACTTGATCGCGATTGCTGTTCCAGTGATCAAACAAACCATTGCCAACGCTGTAGCTCATACCGATACCGAAATCAAAAGGCGCTCGACCAAGAATCAACGAGGCGTTCTCTTGGCTCAAGTTGAAATACATCTGAGACGCACGAATATTTGAGCTAGCCGAATTTCTACCTAAAGTATTTGATTTTGAAGTGGGTTTAGTTGAATCGGAGTTGCCTTGTCCCCAAACAGAACCCAAGTATGAATTGTAGCTAGATCCGCCGTCACCCATTACATCAAAACGAGTCACCACTTGAATACCATCCGAAACGATCAATCGCGGAGACAAATACAGAAAATGCATTCCATATTCTTTACGTTGATAAGGCGTTCCTAAACTTGGACGATCGATTTGTAAATATTCAAAACGGTAACCACCGCTCCAGTCGATTTGATTAGCCAATACAAGTTGAGCTGTTGTGATTAAAAATAAAAGTATTTTCATATAATTCCTATTTTACAATTCCTAGAACATCAGATTCACGAATGATCATGATATTGTTTCCGTCTACATCAATTTGGCTTCCCGCAAATTGCGAGAATACAACTTTGTCACCAAGTGCCACGTCTAACGGTTGTACACGGCCTTTTTTGTTCATATGACCGCGACCAATCGCCATCACTTTACCTTGAAAGTTTCCTGAAACGTCCGTCACAGTGTCTGGAATGAATAATCCACCTGGAGTCACGCGCTCGTTAGCACCCACAAGTACCACCATGCGATCATCTAGAGGTTTTAAGTATGATTGGAAATAGCTCTCTGATTTTTTTTCAAGAGTTGTAGTTGCTGCGCGAGCTGGAGTGGATTTCACTGCAGATTTAGCGATTGCTTTTACCGGAGTTGCTTTTTTAGCGGGAGCTTTAGAAACCGCAGACTTTTTAGCAGCTACTTTTGCTTTCGCTGGAGCTGCTTTCTTAGCCGTGGGCTTTGCCTTCATTGTAGGTTTAGCTGTTTTCTTCGCTGGAGTTTTCTTTGGAGCTGGTTTTTTTGCCTTAGCCATTTTTCTTTTTTTCCTCTTCGTAATATTTCTTATACATAACGTCCCATTCGGGAGAGCCTTCGACGACACCGCGTTTTAGTGACATCACTTTTTCGCGCGCTCTTTTATCGATGGCTGAATCTTCATCAACGAACTGTTTGATTGCGACTTTAGCTAATCGCAACGCCTGATCTTCATCAGTGTAGTCGACCATATCATCATTCCAGATCGAGTCTGTTAGCAAATGGGCCCAGTGGGATTGGCGTTCTTCTGATAAAATCATAGAATTACCTTTTTCTCTTTCGCTAATTTTTGTTTAAGCATTGGATACATCTTGTATCGCTGAAACTCACCCGAGTTGGATGCTTCAAGCTTGTCCAACATCGCGTTCACTTCGCGTTCTAGATCCAATTCTTTTTGAAAATCTTGCTTTAGGCTTTCAAGCATACGATTGAGAACTTTTTTTTCATCATCTTTAAATTCGATTACATGATTGTCTTTCCATGCTTTCATTACTTTATTGACGATGACTTCGAGCTGCTGATTTGTTAGTTTCATATATATGCCCTTAATTCGAAATCGATTAAAGACTATTTTATTAGCTTTTACAATCACTCTGACGCTGTCGATCATCTACTCGGCACAAGCGTTCACCAACTATGAAAAGGATCTTGAAGAACGGCTCAAATCCAAGAAGTTCCTAAACCCCACGATCTTCTTTGCGGCACCAATTGCTTTAAAAAAGGGATACGTGCTGCCTAAAGAGTCTTTGGCTCAATATTTCAGCCGCCAAAATTCCCGCCAGCGCCAAAATGGTCAGCGCATCATTTATGGGGATTTCTATTTGGGTCCAAATTTAGCCGACTGCAAGGCCATGATGCCTGAAATTGATTTCGAATATGCGACGTGTTTATTGTTCGCCAAAAAGCAAAGTTCCACTAATCAAGACGTCGCTGAGGCTGAAATTCAAGTATTCCAAGTTTTAGTGGGTGCGGACCAGCGTATTATCGACATTCGCATCAACGGCCGACCGGAATCCAATGAAGTAGTCGAGCTTGATCCCGAGATTCTAGCTCAATACTTAAACTCTGAGCCGATCATGCAAGAAATGATCGAAATCAAAGATATGCCGACCAATTGCCCTAACGCAATTATGGCCATCGAAGATGCGAATTTTTTAGAACACAAAGGCTATAGCATCAAAGGCACCCTTCGTGGTGTTTTAGCCCCGCTACTAAAAGGAAAAAAACCCCAAGGTGGCAGCACGATCACTCAGCAGTTAGTGAAAAATTACTTCCTGACTAACGAGCGGTCCGTGCGGCGTAAAGCAGAAGAATTTATTTTATCTGTATTGATAGAAAAGAAAATGACCAAAGATGAGATTCTTGAAACCTACATGAATGTTATCTATATGGGACAGAACGGACCTTTCCAAATTATTGGTTTTGGTTCGGCCAGCCAATTCTATTTTGACAAGAAAATATCTGATTTAGCTTTGGATGAATGTGCCTTGCTGGCCGCTGTTTTGAATGGTCCCGGCGTTTACAATCCGTTTTCAAAAACTGAAAAATCAATGGCTCGCAGAAATTTAGTATTAACTAAAATGAAAGAGTTAAAATTAATTTCTGATGCTGAATTTGACGACGCAATAAAAAAACCAATGCCTAAAAAACGCCCGGCTCAAGCGTCAGAGACTGCACCGTTTTATCTGGATGCTGTTCGCAAACAAATGAAGCGATTGAATCTACCTGCCGATGGGACCCGCATTCAAACCGGTTTGAATCTGGATTTGCAGCAAAAGGCACAAGAATCCTTACAAACACATTTAGCTAATCTAGAGAAAGAAAATAAAAAAATTACCGAGAAAAAAGCGGCCGGAAAATCATTGGAAGGCGTCGTGATTTCAACCGATCAGCGAACAGGTATTGTCGATGTACTGGTGGGTGGACGCAGCTTCCGTATGACCCAGTTTAATCGCGCAATCGAAGGTCACCGCCAAGTAGGCTCGATCTTTAAACCCATTGTCTATTTAACGGCGCTTGAAAAAATCAAAACGGAAGAAGGCTTTGTCGAAGCCACAGGTTTAGGAAAGCTATTTGGTAACTACCGCCCGTTCACACCGATGACTCCGATTAATGACGAACCCTTCGTTTGGGTAATGAATAAGAAAAAATGGACGCCAGAAAACTACGCTAAAAAATTCTATGGCCCGGTGCCATTGTACTTTGCTTTGAAAAACTCGCTAAACGCATCTACAGCACTACTTGGCAAAACAGTTGGACTTGACGATATCATCACGAACGCCAAGAAATTAGGAGCCTATTCAGATTTGAAACCATTCCCGTCGCTGGTTTTAGGTGCATTTGAAATGTACCCTATCGAAGCGCTGCAGATTTACACAACGCTAGCCAATGTCGGTAAAAAAGTGGAATTGAGTTTCATCAAACGCGTCTACGATTTCAAAGGTCAGATGGTTTATGAGTACAAACCAACTCCGGAGCCAGTTTTTGATGAAGTTTTAACTTCGATTCTACTTGGCATAATGAAACAAACACCTATTTCTGGAACAGCTAAAGGATTGGCCTCGGGGTTTGATATTCCTATCGCGGGTAAAACAGGTACGACTAACGATTACAAAGATACGTGGTTTATTGGAATGACGCCGATGAAAACGACGCTCGTCTGGGTTGGTTACGATCAAAACGATGTCACTGGTTTAACGGGTGGTTCAGGCGCAGTCCCAGTATGGTCGGCGTTTATGAAAACGGCACTGAAAGACAATCCAAAAATTGATTTTCCATTTCCGGAAGATAAAATTAAAAGAATTGTTATCGACAAAGAAAAAATCGGGAAATTAAATTTGAATACGGAACTCGAGCCCGACGTGGCACCGTTTGAATTAATTTTTGATAAAGAAAAAGTCCCTAGCGAAATTAACTAATCCAGTATAGAACCTTTTTCACGAGGTGACTATGCTAGCAAGTTTAGGGATTCTAATCAGTTTAGGGTTGTTAATGTATATGGCGTATCGAGGTTTCTCGGTCATTTTCTTTGCGCCGATATTTGCACTTCTTGCCGCTGCTTTCTCGGGTTTGTCACCCCTACCAACATTCACAGAATTATTTTTGCCACAGTTAGCTGGCTACGTAAAAGTTTACTTTCCGTTTTTCTTACTAGGCGCGGTTTTTGGTAAAGTAATGGAGCAATCGGGTGCTGCGGAATCCATCGCTCAAGCCATCACGCAAAAACTTGGGACTAAACATAGTATTTTGGCGATCGTTTTATCATGCGCGGTCCTGACATATGGTGGTGTGAGTTTATTTGTCGTGGCGTTTGCTGTGTACCCATTTGGTGCCTCGTTATTTAAAAGCGCTAATATTCCAAAACGCTTGCTGCCTCCGACAATTGCGCTGGGCGCATTCACATTTACAATGGATGCTCTACCGGGAACACCGCAGATTCAAAACTCGATTCCGATGAAATTCTTCAACACCGATTTATACGCGGCCCCTTTGTTCGGAACTGTGGGCGGAATAATTATTTTTGTCGGTGGGATGTTGTTCCTAGAATCGCGTCGCAGAAAATTACAAGCGACGGGTGAAGGCTACGGCGTGCTAGAGGCAGAATCAACAATTCAAAAAATGACTCTACCATCTCCACTTATTGCCGCCATTCCGTTAATCAGTGTTCTTGCGGTGACTTTGCTACTTCAAAAAGTCGTATTTCCTCAGTGGGATATTTCTTCGTGGGCGGGCGAGCCTCCCTACAAAATGGATTTAAATACTTTAAAAGGAACGATGAACAACTGGGCGTTGATCATTGCTCTATCTGTGGGTGTATTACTTGCGACATTGTTAAATCCAAAACAGTTATCGGGAAAACTAGCTAACGCTATCAGTTTGGGCGCCACCGGATCATTGCTTGCGATTATGAATACCGCGTCGGAAGTTGGTTTTGGTAACGTAGTTAAAGTTCTTCCTGGATTTAAAACAATCGCAGAATCCATGATGAGCATCGGTCGTGGTGGCAGTCCTCTGTTGTCAGAAGCTATCACGGTAAACGTGCTTTCGGGCGTAACGGGTTCAGCATCGGGCGGATTAAGTATTGCTTTGGATTCGTTCGGAGCCGAATATTTACGATGGGCTCAAGAACATGGAACTAGCGCGGAATTGCTTCACCGTGTGGCTTCGATGGCTTCGGGTGGTATGGATACGCTTCCACATAATGGCGCGGTCATTACATTACTAGCCATCACAGGTATGACTCATAAACAATGCTATAGAGATATTTTTATTATTACGCTGATTAAGACAAGTGTTGTATTTGTACTGATCGGAATCACGATGTTGTTTTAACAAAAACAACATCGTTCATTTCCAAAAACTATTGTTTTAGCGTTTCTAAAATTGCTAAGTTTTCTTGAACTGAAGCTAATGTAGGTTCAGATAATTTATCAAGACCTACTGGTTTCATTCGTTTAATGAAAGCCACTAATAAAAAGTCAGGCTTGGTTTGAACACCAATTGAATTCAAAAACTCACGGGCTGATTTAGCTTCTTTCAAATAGAAATTTTGATCGGCGATTTGAGTCGCATTCAATTGCGAGAAATCAAGTTTCCACGTCGTTGCCAGATTCCAAGCTGAACGTACATATTTAAATGCGCCTTCCTGTTTAAAATGAAAGCTTTTATCCAGCGCCGCAACGGACAAGAAATTCCAACGAGCTTGTAGCAACTTAATAGCCACGTCTTCATTGATTAGGACTTCTTTATATTGCAATGGAATATCATCTAACTTGATTTTTCCGCTTTCAATATCGGGCTTAAGCGATAGACCGTCTTTGATCAGTTTCAAAAACGTTAGTTCTTCGACCTTGATACCTTTTGCAGCCATAAGCTTGATGTTTTCTTTTTGTTTTGGGTTGTCCATGTGCAAAGCTGCTGCTACCGCATTGAACGAAGCTTCCCGATTAAAAGATTCACCCAAATCTGGGTCCGCGAATGGGAAAACGGCCGCTTTGTAGTTGTAGAATTCATAGATGTCTTTGAAAAATTGTTGAGTCGCACCAACCACCAAATCATCACGACGTTTTATATCGGTATCCATACCGAAACCACGCCAGAAATAGAATTCATACCCAGCCAAATACTGAGCTGCTTCTAAAAGTTTTTTCTCGTGGGCGCGCGCTTTAAGAACGCCTTGAAACGCCACTCGACGCAAATTAGATGAGTCACCTTGACGAAGTCCATCGTAAACTTCTTCGATTCCAGTGCCTACGCGTGTTTCCATGCTGTCGATCACGCCTTGAAGTTTATCGAGTTTACCATTGAATTCAGTAACACTGCCGTTCACTTCGCCGGTTTCGTTTTTCATAACTTTAACGTCACCGCCCATAGAGCCGGTCATTTTTTCCATACGGTCGGTGATTTCCACCATCTTTTCCGTATTCTTTTCCATGTTGCCAGTGCTTTTGTGCATGTCTTTAAGTTCGTTTCGAACATCACACGCAGATAACAACAACGTTGTTAAAAGCAATGCGGACAAGCCAATGATTTTTACAGATGTCTTCGCCATAAAATTTCCTATCTAAGTCGAACCGACTAAAGTTTCGACATTATAAGTAGTTAAGCACTCAATGAAAATAGAATACGAAATCTATACTGCCAAAGTAGTGCCAGGGTAATCCCAAAGTGGAGTAACATCTCTACAAAGCGAAAGCGAATGAAATCAAACGTTTAACACCGAGTCTAAAAGACAATCTTTTTTGACGATATCGACAAAAATGCGCTGATTTCAGCCGATCTTACAAAATTTACATTATATGTGATAATTTAAAGGAAGCGATTTTCAAATTCTTGATAAAACCATTGGGCTTTAACTAGGGGGTCACTTTCATCGTTGGCGGTTAGAATTCGCATGGTGATAGTGTTGATGGTTTGGTCTAAAGCTTCGACTTCAGGGAAGTGATTTTTGAAGGAAAGAAGAAATTCAAAGTAGAATTCAAGGAAAAAAGAAACGCTAATAATTTGCAACGTAGCCGCTCTGTCCTTGTACCTGTACATGGCAATGTCACCACCTGACTTAAGCGCATCTTCAATTTGGGAAATGATGGAATCAAATGCCTCGGCCGCAAATCCTTGCATAGTGTTTAAAACATCCCAGCATACACGATAAAATTGTGCAGCGGTGTATCCGCGCTTAGTAGTTTCTAATCGCAGCGGAGTCAGGAAATTGCAGCACTCTAAACTGCCCGCGAATTTATCCATGAAATACATTTGAATCCAATCGTCTTGAGTATAGGTGTCGGTTTCAACAACGATTTCATACTTGCCCAGGTATTTGGGGTCTTTCAATACAGAGTATTTCTCGGCAGTTCCTTCACTAAACACAGAATAATTAGCGTGTTTCACTAAAGCTGATTTAATTTTATGTTTTTCAATAAATGATTTCTGCGCAATAGGAGAACGGCCCAGTAATAGCAGAACAAATCGCTCGGACAACCAAGCTTCGGTGTTCGCTAAGATATCGTATTCAGTGTAAAACGAATCAATCGTTGCACCTGGCAATCCCAATATTAATTCAATTCGTAAATTGTAACCATAGTCTCTGACTTTAGATGCAAATTCGATTTGCTTGCCAATTTGGAACGTAGATCGATTTACAGCTTTGGCAATTTGATCGTTCGAGGCGCTGACGGAAATATGATAGTCATAGTGAAACTGTACCTTTGAAGACAAAAGCAAATGATCGATTTGTTCAGTGTACTGGAAATGATTTTTAGCTTTTCCATCGAAATCGACTTGAATATTCCAGCCTTGCTTCGACCGATCTACAAGTTGCTGAACGATACCGACATCACGGTCTTTCATGATTCCGAAATTGGAATCACAAAACTCGATGTAACCGATATCGAGAGCTTCCATTTCCGACAGTTCGGCAGATATTGTTTCCGAAGATTTGGCGATAACTTTGGTTTCAATACCGCCGCCCCAATCACAGTATGAACAGCCATAAGGACAACCACGAGTGGTTTCCCAAATGGTACAAAGACGCTTGTTTTCCCGAGCGGTTTGAAGTTTCAAAACCTGCATCTCGGCCTCGCTGCCGTTGAACATAGAGGTCGGCCATTGAAACGCATTACGATGCAATTTAATTTTAGAGGTCAGCCACTGGCTGCGATTTTCTGACGGATAAACACAATACGGAATTGTCTCGGGTTCTAATTTCCCAAGCGTTAATTGATCCAGCAATTGATGAATAAATGCTTCGCCAGGTCCTTCGGACGTCGCGATTAAATCGACCCAAGAATGCTCGTTAAACCAATCGTTTTGTTTTTCATACAAAACTTCGGGTCCACCATAGATCAACAGGGCATTAGGCAGTTTTAGTTTCACCGCTCGGCCTAAATCTAAATTCAATTTAAAATTCCAAAGGTAACTGCTAAAACCCACAACATCGGGTGAGTGCATAACGATTTGTTCAACAAGCTCATCGAATGTAAATCGCTCGTATTCAGTGATCGGCAACGGCCAATTCCACTGGTTAGCGTAAGCACTGTTTTCTTTATAAAATGATTTTAGAGTCAAATACAGGTAAGGAATCTGAACCATCGGCGTTCTGAAATTAGGCGATATAGTAGGATTAACTATAACGATGGTTTTACTCATAAAGATTTTTCTTAATTAAATCCTGAATCAATTCGGCAAACTGAAATTTCTGACGATCCTGTTTCAATGACGCTGGATAAACTAATTTAAGAGTCATCCCACGTTTATCCTCAAGATGAATTTTAATAGACTTATAATTTAAGGCTTCTTTGGCGCTGGACAGCGGGATCACGGCAAAAGCTTCGTTAGATCTGACATAGTCGATCATTAACCGATGCGAATTCACGACAAAGGCAACGGACAGTTTTTTCGCGACCGCCTTTGGAAAATTACGTTCAAAGAAATCCAAAGTAAATGAATCGTGATCTCGATAGGTAACCAATTTAATTTCATCAAGAGAGGCAATGGACTTGGTGACAGACGCGGGCCCAATCAAAACAGGACGCTCACGATAAAAATCAACACTCACATGATTGCGAAACTGGGTATCACGCGAAACAATCCCAAAATCAAGTTCACCTTCATTCATTTTTTTAAGAATCTCTGCTGAGCTCAACAAAGAAATATGAAATTGATATTTATTCTGTTTCTCTAGGATTGGTTTGATCAAAGGATAAAAAAGGTTCTCACCCGCTTCGATGGTACAACCAACACGGATTACAGTTTTCTTAACCAAACGTTCACGATGAGCTACCTGAAGAGTATCAACAAGGCTCGAATACAAAGGCGCAATGTTATTCTTAAAAAGCACACCCTCTTCAGTCAGCTTCACCTGTTTTTTAGAGCGAATAAAAAGCGGATACCCCAGGCTCTGTTCCATCTCTTTAATCTGTCGACTCACAACCGGCTGAACGGTATTGAGCCGCTTCGCCGTTTTAGAAAAACTAAGCGTCTCGCATAGGTCCACAAAAGATGAGAGAAAGTTGAGGTTGATCATGGCTCTATTGAACTATATTTTTGTGGGGAGTCAATGGCGTGACGACGCCAATTCAGATATTACACTTTATCTTCCGATAACTTTTTCTTCATTTCTTTAAAATTCATTTGCAAAAGTTCCATTGTTTGGCTTTTTGAAATAACAAGATTTGATCGCGAACTTAAGCGCGAAAACTGCAATAGATAACAAAATATATTTAACAATGTCGAGCCTTACTAACCAAATCATAACCCGCCCAAAAAACCGCCTAAAATTACCGCTAGATCCACGTCCCAGACCCATAGCCCTCGTTAAAACCCCATCCCGCCCTCAAACCCCCATTTTGCAAAGGGTCACACCCAGCCCGGGCGTCCAATAAGTTGAATGATGCCAGCTACTTATGATAGCCTTTAAGCCTATGAATTCACAAAATACTCAAAATGAATTGTCGGATCGTTATCATCCAAATGAAGTTGAAACTAAAATTTACACTTGGTGGGAAAGTAACGGTTATTTTAAATCTGTTGATCAATCTCACAAACCTCCGTTTAGCATTATCTTGCCTCCTCCGAATGTCACTGGGTTCTTGCACATGGGTCATGGGCTGGATCACACCATTCAGGATTTATTAGTTCGCTGGAAACGTATGCAAGGTTTCAATGTTATGTGGCTGCCGGGTACGGATCATGCCGGTATCGCGACTCAAACTGTTGTTGAAAAAGAATTAAAAAAACAAAACGTAACTCGTCATGAACTTGGCCGTGAAAAGTTTGTTGAAAAAATTTGGGAATGGAAACACTTGTATGGCGATCGCATTTACAATCAAATGCGCCGTCTAGGTGATTCATGCGACTGGGACCGCGCGACGTTCACATTGGACGACAATGTGTCTAAAGGTGTGAACAAAGCTTTCGTTCACCTGTATAAAAAAGGCTGGATCTATAAAGGCAAACGCCTAGTTAACTGGAGCGGCCCACTAGAAACTGCTATCTCTGATCTTGAAGTTGAACACAAGCAAATCAAAGGTACCATGTACCACATCAACTATCAGATCCAAGGCACATCGGATTTTGTGACGATCGCTACGACTCGTCCAGAAACTATGCTGGGCGATACGGCTGTTTGCGTTCATCCTGAAGATGAACGTTACAAAAGCTTAGTTGGCAAAAATGTAATTATACCGATCATCAATCGCGCGATTCCGGTGATTTCAGACACTTATGTTGATAAAGACTTTGGTTCTGGCGTTGTGAAGATTACGCCAGCACATGATTTCAACGATTACAAAATCGGCGTTAAACATAAATTGGAATTCATCAACATCCTGGATAAAAAAACCGAGATGAATGAAAACGCAGGTCCTTACAAAGGACTTAAAGTTCAAGAAGCACGCAAACAAGTTGTAGAAAAATTAAAAGAACTAGGTTTGATGGTAAAAGAAGAACCACATCCTCATTCAGTGGGTCACTGCTCGCGCTCGGGCGCTGTTGTTGAGCCCTTCTTGTCTGAACAATGGTTTGTTAAAACTGAAAACTTGGCGACTCCCGCTAAACGCGTAGTTGAAAGCGGCACTATCCGTTTTGAGCCAGAGAGTTGGACAAAAGTTTACCTTCACTGGATGAACATCATTGAAGACTGGTGTATTTCACGTCAATTGTGGTGGGGACATCGTATTCCGGCTTGGAACTGCGCTGATTGCGGCACTATCACTGTTGCAGAGACAGTTCCGCAGGCGTGCGAAAAATGTGGTCACGGAAATATAACTCAAGATGAAGACGTATTAGACACATGGTTCAGTTCGGCGCTATGGCCGTTTTCAACCATGGGCTGGCCGAATGATACAGAAACTCAGAAAACATTCTACCCAACTAATTATCTAGTTACGGGTCACGATATCATTTTCTTCTGGGTAGCCCGCATGATCATGATGGGCTTAGAATTCAAGCGCGACGTTCCGTTCCGCACAGTCTACATTCACGGTTTAGTTCGCGATGCTAATGGACAGAAGATGTCTAAGAGCCTTGGTAATTCCGTAGATCCGGTCGAGATGATTGAAAAACACGGTGCCGATGCACTTCGTTTCTCGTTCTTGGCTCACTTGTTCTCGGGCCGAGATTTAAAATTCTCGGAACAGCGATTAGAAGGCTACCGCAATTTCATGAACAAAATCTGGAATGCGTCAAGATACGCACTGACTCATTTGAAAGATTTCGAAGTTCCCGCTGAAAAAGAAAAAGCATTGCCACAAAAAGCCTACATGAGTTTGTTCGACCAATGGATTCTAACTAAGCTTAGTATTTTAGAGAAAAATATCGACGAAGCATTGGAACAAGAGCGTTTCTCTGATGCGGCAACAGCATTGTATCAATTCATCTGGAATGAGTTCTGTGATTGGTACATCGAATTCTCTAAGCCAATTCTTACTAGCGATGGTCAGAATGAACGCAAGGCGACTCAGTTAGTAATGGCGCAAGTCATGAATCGTTTCATTCGATTGCTACACCCATTCTGCCCGTTCATTACGGAAGAAATTTACCAAAAACTGCCGATCAGAAATGCGGCGTGTATCACTGATACGTATCCAAACATACGCACGGATCGCGCGTTGCTTGAATTTGGATCTGAAGCGGTTTCACAAGAAGTGGATTTCATCAAAGACATCATTTCAGCGATTCGTAATATCCGCGGTGAAAACAGAATTTCACCAGCAGAGAAATTAAAAATCAGAATTGGCATCGGCGAAGAACGCGCACAAAAAATTGTAGGCGAAAACAAAGCGGTTATCGAAACACTGGCTCGCGTAGAAGTGACTCAAATCGGTGACCAAGGTAACATGTCTAAATGTGCGGTAAATTCGATCGCGCAAGCGGGCTTACAAGCCAAAGTTATCATCCCGTTAGCAGGCATCGTAGATATCGATGAAGAAGTTAAGCGTATCCAAAAGCTAGTTGAAAAACTGCAAAAAGATATCAGCATCCTTGGCGGCAAACTCAGTAACGAGAAATTCCTAGCCAACGCTGACGAAGACGTGGTTAAAGCCGATCGTGAATTGTTGGAGCAATCTAAGGTGCGTATCGTGGCTCTGCAGGAATCTTTGGTTCGATTTCAGAATTAGTTGGTTTCTATTTCGAAGCGCTGGGGTTAAATCCGGCGCTTGATATCCTCAATTTTATTTTACAAATTCAAATCGTCTATTAGCTATTTAATTTGTTCGCAAATATTTTTATTCCAATTGGGACTATCCAGTTAAACGGATCTCTCATAAGATACCGGCACAGGTTGGTAGCACCGCCAGTAAACTCAATTGGATCCTTCGTAGTCCCTTGCCCTATAGTAGGATCATAATGTCTGTGTTAAGAATTACTAGAAAAGATTAACAGTTCAAATTCGTTAGTTCTTTCAACAACCTTTCAAATTATGAACGGCCTACATGTGAGGCTAAATTTTTTATATTTTTTTAATAGTTAGAAACTTTTGGCCAAACTTTGGCCACTCTATCGAGATACCCTATCCGTTAAATCTTCGAACAGGTCCATTATTAGCAATTTCTAATTAGATCTTCCAAACTTTAGCTGATGCCGAGTCGTAAAATTCCAGCCCAATCTTCTTTTTTCGAAAGCGATTTACTTCAGTCGCTATTGTCGCATTTTTGATAAGCTCCTGATTGGCTTTCGAAGAGGGGTCTCCAAACAATCCAACATACATTTTTTTAAGCTTAGTATTTCCGGCTATCTGCTGAGCAATGTGAGCATCCTTTTCTCCTAATGAGAGACCATAGAGGAAAAGACTACCCCCAATTTTTCTAATACTTCTAAAACCATGTCCTAAATAATTACTTCGCTGGATTTTTGATAATTTTTGCTCACTTCGCCCAGCAGCAACAATTAAAGGGTAGTGCCGAGCCTCAAGTGACTTTAGAATTTGATCTTTCAACTTAATCCCAGTTCTAGACCAGCAATACTTTTTTAATGCCGCTTCAGCCAGAAACAGGTGAAGTGCTCCATGAAGGTAGTAAATAGTTTGGGAGTTGTCGAAATTTTTCCACTCTACGAAATCCTCTTCAAGATAATCCTCAGAATCTCCCTCGAAAGGATCTCGAAAACCATCGTCGTGTACCCGTTTTCCTTTCATAACGGTCCAATACAACAAAAGATCATAGTTAATAGTATAAATTCTTTCAAAGTGGCTCAAAAAATTTTGGCAGGCCTGATACTCGCTATCGTTAATTTCTGATGGGTTAGTCGGATGATGCCGCGCAAGTGTATCTACTAAAACTTTTCGCAACAATTCCGCATCTGCCTTCATTTCGTTTCTAATTTTTGGTGGAATGTCATAAGCTTTACTAAGGCTAGAGCAGAGTTCCAAAAGCTCCATTACCTGCTCAAAATCTCGAGTGTTAATGGCATCGAAAGCCTCTTTAATGCGTTTATCAGCACCTTTCCAGTCAGCCGCATCAAAAAGCGAATCGTACGAGAAGATCTTATCTCGGCAAGCTCGACTAAATCCATTTCCTAAAAGAATGTGACGAAGATCGCTAGATTCCTTAATGCAATCTTGAAAGGAACGTAAAGTCATGTGAACCCCTTTAGACCATCTGAGTATAGTTATAGTCTTACGCGAATTTTGTTGCCTATTTCTGTTCAACTTTGGAATCTTTTTTTACTTTTGCTCCAAAAAATTTCTGTATTCCTACAGGAATAATACTTTTTTGCGGAGAAACCTCTATAAGAGCAGTTTGCTCAGTAATCTTTATCGGTACTTTTGTCCATCTTAATCCTGAACCCTCAAGATACACATTATAGTCTTTAGATTTTTCCAAATTTTTAAACGAAGCTTCGCCGTCCAGAACAGATTTCACAAAGACAATCTTGTCCGTTACAGCGTCTCTTACCTCTACGTTCACAGCTTGACCAGGATCTACATCTGACAATTTTAATTCCAAAACACCACCTTGAGATTGCTGAGCATATACAGTTTCAATTAAAGAAATACTACCGAACAGATTTGAAACTTTTGACTTTGAAAGAGGAGATGCAAATGTCGCAACAACACTAATAATTCCAAGCCCGATTTTAGCAGCGACCTTTTTTGATTTCGGAGAAGAAATGTGATGGAAATAGCATGCAACAAGTATCACAGCTATCAGCCCTGCCCATGCAGATTGCTCCCATCCTTTAAAAAGCAATTGTCGAATACCCTCTCCAATTTTTATAACCAGTGAATTATTGTTATTAAAAATAAGTTCGTAAATACTGACAATCAGAGCCCCTCCAACTGTACACAGATAAAGAGAAATAGTTTTACCCATTGCATATTCCTATCTTTGTTTTCCAAACGCTGAAGTTTCTAAATATTCTTTAAGGACCCGCATAAAAATAGATGCTTAAGTTTAATTCAGTTCATACTTAAATATACTAATTATTTATTTATATTTTTTGTAACTAAATTCTCATTTCATGTCTTTAGGCTAGTAATTTACTATTTAGATGCGTATATAGAGTAACTCCATTTAGTTCATTTATTTATTAAAATTTCGCAACA
>CAZCHT010000023.1:0-37430 GCA_964498705.1 uncultured Bdellovibrio sp.
ATGCTTGTGCATAAATGACTTTTTGAAATTGTCCACCATGGACCGTGTAGAACCCGAAAACCCTTCGACATGTTAGCCGTAAAGGGTGCTTTAGAAAATTGGCGTCCCCTACGAGATTCGAACTCGTGTCTGCTCCGTGAAAGGGAGCCGTCCTAGGCCTCTAGACGAAGGGGACTCAGAGAATATCGGAGTCAGATCTTAAGACATCGAGAAAATGGTGGCTCGCGATGGATTCGAACCATCGACCCTTTCATTAAAAGTGAAATGCTCTACCAGCTGAGCTAGCGAACCACTCGAATGACTTAAGAGAGCACAATTTGATAGAAAACGTGTTTGTAGTCAATCAGAATTTAAAATATTTTTTAACATAATTTTGCCTAAAAAATCACCGTTTAGGTGTTTTAAAGCGATATCAGCCTACTCTCTGAACAAAACGACTAATTTTTTCAACGAAAATTTGGTAAGGCTTCCACATGACCTCTATAATATCTCGATTATAGCGTTTAGAAAAAAACCGCTGCGATCAAAATTGCAAAATAGGAGAGACAACCATTGGTATTTTTAAATTTAGATAGTCCTATCCGTTGGCTTTTCCTGGCTCATGCTGTTGCGGGCGCATTGGCTCTGGGAGTTTTGGTTATTCCACTCGCTTCTAAAAAAGGCGGATCGTTACATGTAAAGACCGGATGGGTCTATACGTTCGCGATGATGTTTGTTGGGTTTTCGTCCTTTATCTTTACACCGTGGCGTTTGTTTATCGATGCGTCCAGAACGACAGATTCACAAAATTTTTCTCTGTTTCTGTTCTACATTTCTGTTTTTACACTAACCGCGATTTCTCATGGCATTCAGTCTTTGCGAGCCAAACAAAGAAAATCACCGAGCCGGTCATGGATTCATATTGGACCGCCAATTCTAACCTTCGTTCTTGGACTATTTATCCAATTAGTCGGACTTCGATTTCAAAATTTATTATTGCTGTTATTTCCGTTTCTGGGTCACTTTACGGCAGCGGCGCAACTTAAATACTGGCTAAGGGCTCCAACCGAAAAAATGCATTGGTGGTACGCACACATGAACGGGATGTTTGTGGCGTGCATTGCGACGATCACCGCATTCTTAGTCACGGCAGCTCCTCGCGTATGGCCTGGACCTTTTACAAGCTCACCTATTTTATGGATCGCGCCGGGTATTATTTTGGGTGGCCTGCAAGGACGCTGGATTGCGGCCTATCGCAAAAACTTTGAAATAAAAAAATAATTTGAAAAGTGACTTAAGAATTTCTATATTTACCAGATGCTAGAACTCAAAATCACCGACACTGTTGAAGGATCTGGAAAAACCGTCGTTAAAGGTGCCTTAGTGGTCTGTCACTACACCGGGTTTCTAGAAGACGGAACCGAGTTTGATTCCTCTCATAAACATGGTCGCCCGTTTCAATTTGTAATCGGATCTAAACGGGTCATTCAAGGTTGGGACCTTGGCATTATTGGAATGAAAGAAGGCGGAAAGCGTACTTTATTTGTTCCCTCACATTTAGGATATGGCGATCGCGAGAAGGGTTTGATTAAACCGAATTCAAATTTGATATTTCATGTTGAACTAATTGAAGTCCGTACGCGGGATGAATAAATGAATTTTTTGAAATACAACAAACAAGCTTGGAATCACCAAGTAGAATCAAAAAATCGATGGACCATCCCAGTTACGGTCGAAGAAATTGAGCTAGCAAAGCAAGGTAAATGGAGCGTTGTTTTAACACCGTCGAAACCAGTTCCTTTAAATTGGTTCCCTCAAGCTAATGGAGTGTTTAACAACGTTAAGATTTTAGCACTGGCTTCTGGCGGCGGACAACAAGCTCCGTTGTTTGCTGCTGCAGGTGCTGATGTTACAGTCTTTGACAATTCTCCTAAGCAACTCGAGCAAGATAAAATGGTTGCTGATCGAGACGGACTTAAAATCCATTGTGTCGAGGGCGACATGCGTGACCTTGGAGTTTTTAAAAACGAGACCTTCGATTTTATTTTCCATCCGTGTTCGAATTCATTTATTCCCGACATTCAACCTGTATGGAACGAAGCCTACCGAGTCTTAAAAAAGAAAGGCACCATGATCGCAGGTATCGTCAACCCGATCGTATATGCAATTGATCCAGACCTTGATCAAAAAGGAATTGCCCAATTAAAATATAAAATTCCTTATTCTGATTTAACAAGTTTAACGGATGAAGAACGAAAACAGTACACAGATAAAAATGATCCACTTTGTTTTGGCCATTCGATGGAAGATCAACTGGGTGGTCAAATGAACGCGGGATTTCACATGATCGGATTATATGAAGATCATTGGGGTGCGGATGTGGAAAGTGCCGGGGCTTTAAATAACTTTATCGCGTGCTTCACTGCAACCCGTTCACTGAAGGTGTAAGACAGGCTCGGTTTAGGTACGCAGTTTGCTCAATTTAATAGTAAATAGGGCAGTCAGAGATAAGCTACAGTTATAAGCGTTTTGAATTTCTGACTGTGACACTTTTCGTTCCTATGAATTCGAGGTAAAAATGAAAACGATCGCTTTAATTTTGATATTTGCGGCTTCTAACGTAGTAGCTCAAGTAAATCCCTTTGGTGCCATTTCAGGAAACTACAAAGTAGTTTCCTGCAGTGATACAAGCCCCACGGCTCAAACTCCCTATTCCGCACAAAATCTTTGCAACTCAAAAACGGTATTTATTGGCGAGCTTCCCGGCGGCGACGGTGATATTGGCGCTCGATTTGTCGATATTGACTATGTAGTTTTTGGTGCCAAATGCGGATCTCCTGTTATTTGCTCTCAAAATAAAATTATTTCTGAGCGTAACAAGCAGACTAATCCAGAACTCATGGAACGAACACTGGTTACCCAATTTAACTTTATTCCCCTAGCTGATGGTAAATTGAAAATTCAATTTAGACGCCAGATTTTACCCAAACAAGACGCTAATGATCTAGATACTAAAGTTGAAATGGTCATAGTAAAAGTACCTTAAATCCACTTTGTAATTATTTTGAATCTCATCTACTGTAACCCGTAATGACATCAGCGATTTTACTTCTATTTGTGGCAATGATTTCAATCCAGGTCGGTGCGGGTTTTGCTAAATCACTTTTTCCTTTGGTTGGTGCGGCTGGTACCACTGGTTTAAGATTGTTTTTTGCAACTGCGATTTTGTGGATCATCTGGCGTCCATGGAATTTTCGGTTTGATAAACCTACAATTAAAAGTTTGATGTTTTATGGCGGATCATTAGGATTGATGAATCTGACGTTCTATTTTTCTCTTCAGCGTATTCCTCTAGGGCTAGCTGTTACTTTAGAGTTTATTGGCCCTTTAACTCTTTCTATAATAACATCTAGGAAGAAAATGGATTTCTTGTGGGTGGCGCTGGCCGCAGCAGGAATTTATTTGGTGATGCCGCACTCCAATGTTGAATCCACTTTAGATATACTTGGCGTAATCTTCGCTTTGGTTGCTGGTAGTTTCTGGGCGCTCTATATTTTCTTTGGACAACGTGCGGGCAACGCACTTCACGGTGGCATAGCTGCGACAGCGGGAATGACTGTCGCAACGATTGTCGCATTACCATTTGGATTAGCGCTAGATGGGCCGAGAATGTTTAATCCCGAGATACTTCCATTGGCATTGTTTGTTGCGTCTCTTTCAAGCGCGCTTCCTTATTCGTTGGAAATGGTTGCATTAAAACGATTGCCGACAAAAACATTTGGTATTTTAATGAGCCTCGAGCCCGCAATTGCCTCAATGGTGGGCTTAGTTTTATTGAAAGAACAATTGTTGCTGACTCAATGGATAGCGATTATTTTCATTATCATAGCTTCACTCGGTAGCGTCCTAGGCGTTCAGAAAAATATTCCGGTGATTCTACCTGAAATCTAATTATTTCGTCGTTAGTTTAAGACCGATGATTGAAACTAAAAGCAATACTAAGAAAAAAATCCGACCTGGTGAAGCCGATTCTTTAAACAGCGCGATTCCAAGAATCGCTGCCCCAAGAGCACCGATACCTACCCATATTCCATAGGCCGTTCCAATGGGCAAATACTGACTGGCTTTCGCTAGCAAGAACATACTCAGCGCGAGCGTCACCAATGTGAAAATACTAGGCACTATTTTAGTAAACCCTTCGGTGTATTTTAAGCCAATAGCCCAACACACTTCCAATAACCCCGCTATAACTAAAAATACCCATGACCAAGTGATTGTGTCCATGGCAACTACCCTACACGTCCCGTTTCGATACGGCAACTGCACTGTGAAAATTAGCGACATAGTTGTGACAATATTTGAAGTTTAGTTAAAATGCAGGTTGCAGACTCAGTCACTTGTCTCTACTTTTATTATCCAATTAAGGGTCTCGAATCTATTAAGTAAATTCCTTGCTCCCTGCGGTCCTCTGAACTAATGTCAGAGCCCTAGGGGGTTTTATGACAAAGCTATTAATTTCTTCACTACTTTTCGCAGCTGCTAGCCAAGCCGATATCATTAAGTGTAATTTCACTGAACCATTCGTGAATTCAACCTACAGCATGACTCAATCCACATTATCTTATGTAAACGCAGACGGAAAAAAACAAGTGGTGAAAAATGTTTCATTCCAAATTAAATCACCCAGTTTATTTGAACTAGTTTCCAAAGATGGAAAAGTTCTGCAAACATTAAATTTAAATAATCAAGGTTCCGATGGCATGAGTGATCGCCTGTATCCATATGATGCTAAAGACAACAGCTTAATAACTCATCAGGGATATGGCGGCTGTGAATCTAACTATTTGAAATAATATGAATTTTCTAATTTCAATTATTTCTTTAATCACAGTCTCGGCAATGGGAATGACTTTCGAAGAATCCGTTCCGTTCAAAGAAACCAATTGTAAAATTGGCCCCTATAAAGCCCAGTTTTTATTGCGTTTCGATAAAAAACTAGATCCAACGATGAATGACTTTTTAGGGGCGCCGCTTATCTACTTGAAAACCAAACAAAGCCACGAAATCGAGTCAGACCCCAAGGGTACTGCCGACTATAGTTTTACAAATCCTAAAGATAATAAATTCTGCGAAGCCACTCAGGCATTTGCGCTATCAAAAGATGTTCTTGCAATCATTTACGCCAAAGACAATCGCCCATTCCATTCTTTGCATCAAGTGATTGTTTGGGATGCCAAAACCGACAATGTTATTCACAAACAAGAGCTAGGATCTATTGCAGCCAGTTTTGCGATCAAGAATGGATTTGCGTTTTCCACAATCGTTCCGCGTAGTGACGTTGGCCAAGCGGAAACAACGTCTCCATCTGGCAAAAAAATGCTGGCTGGCGATGAAGATTTAAAAGCTGTACACACATTCACGCTAGACGGAAGAACCGCTAAGGTCGCGATTGACCCAAATCGCAGTTTTCGCTACAGCGAATGGAAAAAGTTCTTTAAAAATCGTTCCGAGTATTTAAAAGCCATCGGTTGGAATGCCGATACCAAAACAATTAAAAACAATGTCGTTTACAAAGCTACTTATTTTAATCGCAGCGAAAGCGATATCAGTGAGACATGTATTAACTTGACCGATATCCGCGATGGAAAATTTGAAAGTGAAAAGTGGCGATGTATTCAGGAGAAGCAATGATTAAATCGAACAGATTCCAAACATGTTTTTTATTTAAGGCCAAAGCCAACGAAGCCGCCGAATTTTATGTGTCGGTTTTTAAGAAAAATTCAAAAATCACCAGCACTAACCCTACGGCGTCGACATTTTTACTAAATGGAAATCCATTCATTGCACTGAATGGACCAAAAATAAAACCTAGCTATGCCGTCTCGACTGTTGTTTTCTGCCAGACCCAAAAAGAAGTCGACTACTACTGGAACACGCTATCTAAAGGTGGACACAAGGGTCAATGCGGTTGGCTGACAGATAAATATGGTTTTTCATGGCAAATCGTTCCAACGATTTTAGACGATTTATTTGACGATAAAAATAGCGAAAAATCCCAGCGCGCGATGAAAGCTATGCTTAAAATGAGAAAGCTCGATATCGCAAAATTGAAAAAAGCCTACGCCGGAAAAAAATAGATACCTGGGATTTTCTGCTTTAATTAATGTCGTACTGACAATACCGGTTGCTGTTTTTGAACGGTTGGATGAAGTACCTCTACTTTGATTTCATCTTTTTTAGACTGGTATTCTTCGCCCAAACGGATCAAGTCACTCGCCCCTGCTTCTTTTTTCAATTCTGGAAACATTTCTGTTTCTTCTTCTTTGATATGATGATCAACAAATTCAGCTAAAACTTTGGCTTTTGCGGACCAGATGTCTTTATCAACGGATTGTTTAACTTCTTCTACCATTTGCTCGGCTAATGCGTGTTCAACGCCACCTTCAAATGCCTCTTCGCGCATGTCGACTTCCGTTTTTTCAAATGCGTAAAGAATCGCTTCTTCGGCTTTTGCGTGAATTATTAATAGAGGCGCAAATTCGTTAAATGCGGCCCGACGTGAACTCAAGCTAAGTTCTGAATTCTTAAGAATTTCGATGCAACGTTTTAACGGCTTATGATCATCCAAAATCATTTGTAAGATATCATAGTGTTTGCCATCTGCGGCCATTGGTTCCGGTCTTTGTTCTTGTTTTTTAGAACTGGGTTTAAAGCTGGGCTTTGTTTTAGCTGCTGCCATTTGTTTAGGCTTGTCCATTATTTTTTTATCCATCACCAGCTTCTTAGCTGGTGATATCTTCTTCATCGGTGCTGATTTAGCTTTTTTCATTGAATCCTCCATAAGATTTTTGGTCAGTCTAACTACATCGATGAAAAGCAATAAGGATGCCGCCCAACAATCACCTTTAGAATCAAATGAAAACGAAATGACAAGGGACAAAGATTTTTGAGTCGGGGCGATTCTCCTCAACTTCGGCTTGATGAAGGGAAATTGCCCACAGTAAACCGAATCAATTTAGTTTATTGACACATAAAATCGCGGTGAAACCATTTGAATATTTAGAATTCATTTTTTAATCTAAGTACTTATGGTTACAAGAATAAAAACAAATATTGGTTTTGGATTGGCTTGCTTAGTTATTGGTTTTGCAACCGTGAGTTCAAACATCACAACTTCTGAATTTATTGAGGACAGCCGCTGGATGACCCACGCTTTGGAAGTTCGATCCGAAGTCGAAAAGTTATCCACTTCGTTCGTTACAGCGCAAAATAATATCCGCGGTTACCATATTACCGAGCAGAACTATTACCGAGACCACTATTACGTCGCTAGGAAAGAATTGAAAGACGGCGTTGCTAATCTAAGGCTACTAACCAAAGACAATATGATTCAACAAAAAAATCTAGATGAGATCGAGCCGTCGATTGACGAAAAACTTACGGCTTGGGACAAATCATTCGAGATTAGAAAAAAACTTGGTTTTGACGTGATTCGAAAAATGGGCCGAACGGCCGAAGTTAAATCTATAGACGATAGTTTCCGTCAAAGCATTGAGGCACTCATAAATGAAGAGAATCGACTTCTTGCCCGCCGTACCGAATCCACCTTTAATCAGGCACGCAGAACTCAACTCGTGATCGGTGTTGCCGGTGTACTTGCATGTTTACTGATCGTTATCGCCGCATTCTTAGTTTATCGCGACAGTCGGCGCCGAGAACTTGCCGAAGATAATGTCGACCGATTCTTTACTCTTTCGTTAGATTTATTATGCATTTCAGGAATGGACGGATTTTTCAAACGCCTTAGCCCGTCATTCTCTGAAGTCTTAGGTTATTCTTTAAAAGATCTATGTGCGGAACCTGTCGTTAATTTTGTTCATCCAGAAGACGTACAAAAAACAAATGATGAAATAACGAGTCAAATGAAAGGCAATAAAGTTTTGTCGTTTGAAAACCGATTTCGCCGGCAAGATGGCACATACCGTACATTTTCTTGGAAATCAGTTCCCGTCGACAATTTGATGTACGCTGTCGCACGCGACGTCACCATTCAAAAACAGCACGAAGCCGATTTGATGGAAGCTCGCGAAATAGCACAGAAAGCTACGATGGCAAAAAGCTCTTTCCTAGCGAACATGAGCCACGAGATCAGAACGCCATTGAATGGCGTCGTCGGCATGACAGATATTTTGGCGCGAACTTCATTAGACCCACAGCAAAAAAAGTTTGTCGATGCCGTTAAGACATCGGCGACGAGTCTATTAAAAATTGTAAACGAAATTTTAGATTTCTCAAAAATCGAAGCCGGACAAGTTCATCTGGAAACTGTTGACTTCGAGCTCGGGCACTTGATCGAAGAACATATCAGTATGGCCGGCGTATTGGCTTTGAACAAAGGAATCCATCTAGAAACTGAAATTGATCCCGCAATCCCACCCGTTCTGCGTGGTGACTCGGCAAAGGTCAGCCAAATCTTACTCAACTTTATCAACAACGCGATTAAGTTTACTAAAGAAGGCAGCATTGTTATAGCGGCTAAACAATTAGAACAAACTCCGGGTCTCTGTAAAGTCAAAATCAGTGTGAAAGATACTGGTATCGGAATTGACCCCAATCAAGTCCCAAGTCTTTTCCAACCGTTTGTTCAAGCGGACAATTCGACAGCTCGTCGATTTGGAGGAACCGGACTTGGATTATCCATTTGCAAACGTTTTACAGAAGTCATGAATGGTGAGATTGGAGTCGACACTGCGCCGGGTGAAGGTTCCACATTTTGGATTATTGTCAATCTGGGTGTATCGGAACTTAAATCTTTGAATGGGTATGCGATTCCAAAACCAAAAGAATCACTATCTCAAAGCAATATCGGACAAAAGGAAATCGAACACAGAAAAAAAATACGCATCCTTATCGCCGAAGACAATCGTATGAATCAGTTAATTATCATGAATATGATGGCCATCTTGGGTTACACAGCGATTCTGGCGGAAAATGGGGAAGACGCGATTAAACTCTTTTCTGAGTCAAACTACGATATGGTCTTGATGGATCAGCATATGCCAGTTATGGACGGCATCCAATCCAGCACTGAAATCAGAAAACTAGAAACTGGTACTAGCAAACGCATCCCAATTATTGCGTTCACAGCGACTGTTGTTCAAGATGAACAAAAAGGACAATTCAAAGACTTAATGGATGATTTTTTATTAAAGCCAGTTTCGTTAGAAGCGCTTGAATCTATGTTGATGAAATGGGAAGAATCGATATCTAATAAATCTTAAACGTCTACGTCTGCCGATTGCGTATCGGCACCGACCTGAGCTACGAACAATTACTCGTGCTTCTCGAGCACCGAATATAGTATCTGATCGATCAGGGCATCTCGAAACTCTTTGTCTGCAAGTGTGATTTGATAAAACTTTTTAGAACTTACAGACGTCCGCATCAGGCCAAAAAATGGCGACAGTAGCTGGATCCCAATGATGCGATCATCCTCTGTCGAGGTTCTTAAGAATCCGGCCCGACGACCTTGTTTGATAAATTGATCAAAGTGCCCCCACGTTTTAAGTAGAGTTTGGGAAAAAACCCGCTCAGCACTCGACTGCTGTTTTTCTAGCTCTTCTAGAAATAGTCGGATCAACAAGGGATTATCTAAATAAAGTTTTACCATTCCGTTTAAAAAACCTTTTAGACGAGCTTCAAAATCCAATCTCGATTCAAATTTCCCAAGCAAGACTTCCACGCGTTCTAGCTGCCCCTTTGACAGCTCTTCGAGGGCCGCTACAAGCAAGCCCTCTTTTCCAGAAAAATAATAAGAGATCAAACTGATATTGAGTTTAGCCTGACTACAAATTTCCCGTACGGAGACGGCGTGAAATCCTTTTTTTGAAAACAATTCCACTGCGGTTTCAATTAACTTCTTTCTAGAATCATTATGGATATCACCAGCAACAACGGAACTATTATTTTGAGATTTCATGAAATACTTCTTTCACAACTGTTGCTGCACTCAACTTAGCCTGTGCTTCTGCTGCGTCCATTTTTTTCATTAAATTTTCAATGCCTGCTAATTTATGGGCTTTCTTTAAACTCCAGCGACGGAATCGTTCGATGTACGAGAACGCAGCGGGAACAACAACCAATGTTAATAGAGTCGATGAAATCAATCCACCGATAACCGCCACACCCATCGCAGTTCTTTGTTTAGATGCCTCATTCAAACCAATCGCGATTGGCAACATTCCCGCAATCAATGCTAATGTTGTCATCAAGATCGGACGCAAACGCACACGACCCGCCTGAATTACAGCTTCGGTCATATCTTTTCCTTCATCCAACAATTGATTCGTATAATCCACCAGTAAGATCGAGTTCTTGGTTGCCACCCCTAGAAGCATGATACAACCGATCATTGAGAACATATTCAGTGATTCTTTGGCAATTAATAGAGCAAAGAAGGCCCCGCAGGCTGCTAGTGGCAATACCAACAATATCGTAATTGGTGTCACGAATGATTCATACAAACTCGCTAGTACTAGGTAAATCAACAACACGCCTAACAGTACCGCTACCATCGCACTTTGCATTAACTCTTGGAAACTCTCTGCCTGACCAACGAAAATGTAACGCATGTCTGGTGGCAATTTGATTTCTGTATCCATGATACGTTTCACATCATCCATCGCCGCACTCATACCGGGACCTTTCGGATTTACATCGGCGCCGATTTGAATGTAACGGGCACGATCTTGACGAGTGATCGTCGCAGGACCAGTTGTAGTCACTGGATCAGCTACGTTTTTCAAAAGAACTAACGATTGATTCACGTTAGGAACGTAAACTTGATTGAAGCTGCCTTGTAAATCACGTTGTTCTGGCTCCAAGCGAACACGAATGTCATATTCTTCACCCTTTTGTCTGAACACAGCCGGCGTCGAACCTTCAATCATGGTTCTTAATTCCATACCCATCGCACTTGTGGCCACACCCAAACGCTCCGAGCGCTGTTTGTTGGGAACGACTTGGAATTCTGGTTTACCTGGACGGTAACCCGTGTCGACATCCAGCAATGCGGGATTCGTTTTTAATTTAGCTAAAAGCTGATTTGACACATCTTCTAGTTTTTTCAAATCAGTACCAATGATATTGATTGTAAATGGACGTTGTCCCCCGCCCATCATATCCACGTCCTTAACAATCGGACGAGCATACGCAAATTCTTTTAACTGAGCACGAACGCGCTCTTTAAAATCAGTCGTATTAATTTTACGTTCCTTGCTTGGCACCATATTAACGAAAAATGAAGCCACATTTGATTGACCGCTTTGGCCACCCACGAACATAACGGATGTTGAAACTTCTGGATTTTTTCTTAACACGGCATCAACTTTTCGAGCCTCTTCAGCCATTCCGTCTAAACTTGTACCCGGAGGCATCTCGACAGTGACTGAAAATTCACCTGTATCTTGGGCCGGCAAAAATGTTTTTGAAACAAATTTTAAACTAAAAACACTAATTACAAAGATAACAAACGCACCTATTAAAATCATAAATGGGCGTTTCAACGAGCTACGAATAATATTTTCGTATTTATCTTCTAAGTAGGATTGAAAACGATCGAACGCTTTCAATACTTGTCCCATAGTGCGCGCCCAAATACCAGTGCCTTCGCCAGGTTTGCCATGTCCGCCACCACCGAAATACGCAGATAACATCGGCGCCATTGTTACGGCATCAAACAAGCTGATGACCATCGCAAAACAAATTGTAAGCGCGAACTCTTTAAAGAACTGACCAACGACTCCCGACAAAAAACCCATCGGTGCAAAAACCGAAATAACGGCTAATGTTGTGGCAATTACGGCCATCAAAACTTCTTTAGTTCCCTCAGATGCCGACCTAATCGGATCCTTACCCATTTCGGCGTGACGGAAAATATTTTCTCTTACGACGATGGCATCATCGATCAGTAGACCGACTGCCAAACTCAAAGCTAGCAAACTCATGATGTTGATACTGAAGCCAGCTAAACTCATCAAGAAAAAGGCGCCGATCAACGAATTTGGCAATGCCAAACCAGTAATGAACGTTGAACGACCACTACCCAAGAAGAAATAAACTACGATGATCGTTAACAATACCCCGATCAAAATAGATTCTTCCACGTCGGCCAAGTTAGCACGAATAGGTTTTGCACCATCACGTACAGTTGTTAGCGTCGCATTGATGGAACTTGCTTTTAAAGCGTCATTAATTTTAAAAACGCTTTTCTTAACGTTATCAGCAACGGCCACTGTGTTAGCACCCGATTGACGATATAACATAAGGAAAACGGATTTTTCGCCGTTCAAAAATGCTTTTGATTTTTGATCTTCTACGGATTCACTTACTTTACCGACTTCTTTGATCGTAACAGGAACGTCATTCCCTAAGAAACTGACAACAACGGATTCGATGTCTTTAATCGCTTGGAATTGACCCAAGGTACGCATGACCGTTTCATTTTTTCCACCTTCGTATTTACCGGCCGGAATATTTTGTCCCGAAGCTGCGATACGATTACTTACTGTCGTTGCCGACAATTCATAGTCTTTTAATTTTTTGCGATCAAGCTCAACATGGATTTCACGTTTGCGACCACCGATGATTTCAACCAGACCCACTTGATTGATTTGCTCTAAGCGCGGCTTAACTTGATATTCAGCCACGTCATATAAATCGGATTCTGGTAAATTTGCAGACAGCGAAAGAATTAAAATTGGTTGATCGGCTGGATCCAAACGACGAACGACAGGCTCTTCGATGTCCGTAGGTAGTTTTCGTTTTGCCGAGGAAACTTTATCGCGGATCTGTTGTTCCGCGTACTTGATGTCAGTTTCCAGTGTAAACTCGGCCACGACCGTACTGACGCCTTCATTACTTGTCGAACGAAGGGTTTTGATACCGGTTACGGTGCTCATCTCTTCTTCCAGTACTTTAGATACTAGAATTTCGACCTCTTCAGGCCCGGCACCATTATATATAGTATTCACCATAACAATGGGAAACGTAACGTTCGGAAACATATCTACCGGCATGCGCTTAATAGCCATACCACCAACGACAATGAGAATCGTTACAATGGCCGTGATCAATACAGGACGCTTAATTGAAAGATCTGCTAGGCTCACAGGCCACCTCCGAAAGTTTTTAACTGCGCATATATATTTACGACTTCAGCTTGAGATCTTAGACGTGCCAACTGCGCATTGGCGTAGTCCTGTTCAAATTGTAGAACTTGAAAAATAGTTGTTAGACCACGAGTCTGACGAGTGCGCTCAAGATCCAGTTTACCACGTTGCGCTTTTTCCATTCTCTGCGCTAACTGATACCGACCAAGGCTATCCTTGAATTGATTGGTTAGATCCTTCCATGACCGTTCTTGTTCAAACACTTTACGTTGATAATTTAAACCTGCGGCCATGGCCTCTTTGCGATACCCCTGACGAACATCATCTAAAGTTCCAAAGCTTAAAGGAATATCGACTTTTACACCGACTACATAATTAGGATGATCAGATTTCATACCTTCTTTTAAAGCTTCATTTGAATCGCCATCACGTCCTGTCAATCCGTAGGTGCCAAACAAACTAACGTTAGGTTTATTTTTCTCTTCACCTAAACGACTGTTAGCTTCCGCCAATGATTTTTGATAGGCTGCTGCTTTGACATCATCGCGATATTGATCGCGCCTAGGGACTTCCAAACTTTGCAATACTTTCTCATCAAGCAGTGCCACTTGTTCCATAACGATTTCTTCATCTAGTCCGCGCATTGTATTAAAATTTCGGCTAGCCGCACGCTCTTCATCGAGCGCCGTTTGCAATTCTAAACTGCGCGCTAAATAGTTCGCTTCTGTTTGCAAGAAATCGGATTGATTGCCTAAATTTAACTTGGCTCGCTGTCCGCTTAATTGTCTAATTTTTTCGGCACGACCTAATGTTTCTTTCGTTGCCGACACGGCTTCACGCGCGATAGCTAAACGCCAGTAGGCACTTTCTGCTTGAGCCAATAATTGCTTTTGTTTATACGATTCGCCAAATTTGCTGGCTTGAACTTGTGAGGCAATTAAATCTTGGGTTGCTGTTGTTTCAGCGCCTAACCAATTTCGCCCTAAAGCTTGAGTTAATTCAACCACCGGCCCAGACGTATAATAACTAGTTAAAGGCACGAACTGAGTGTTGGCACCGGGCAATGACATATTAACATGATTGTAAAGCAACTTAGCTTCTAACCCGAAGTCTGTTGTTTGTTTTACTCCCAGTGAATAGGAAGTTGATGTCATCTCGTCACCTTGAAGAGGCGATCCTGTTTCACGCTTATCATTTAAATACTGAGCCGAGCCCAACAATGACGGACGAGTTGAAAGTTTAGATTCGCCAGCGCGCTGCTCACTGCTTTCTATCGTCTTTTGCGACGCCTGAAAGCCTTGATGCCCCTGTTTCACTTGGTTCAAGAAGTCGCTTAAAGACATTCTATTTGATTGTGCATATGAGAACTGAGACGGGCTCAGAATGAGTGCTATCACCAGCGCCGATGTCGCCGTTTTTTTTATATTTTCTATCATTACATTTGCCATTGCTAACCACCGTTATCTATGTAATTGTTTACTTACAAAGTAGAGTATCGGACGGTTTTCGATTTTTATCAAGTAATTGTTTAATTGCAAAAGTATAGTTTTTAGTCATAATAGAATAACGCATGTAATTCATAGACTTAGGAAGGTATTAAATGGCTGGTAGAGCAAAACTTCAAAACGGAAAAATGCCTCAAAGTAAGACTCGAGGTCTGCCTAAACGAGATCGTTCTTCGACTGAAGAGAAACTTCTGGTGGCTGGAACAGCTATCTTTTCAAAGTATGGATATGACGCCGCAACGACCAAACTCATATCGACAAAATCCGGAGTTAATGAATCTTTAATTATGAGATATTTCGGTGGCAAAGAGGGTTTGCTTTTAGAAATTCTGCGCCGCTACTTTGAAGAGAGCCGCAAAATCCCACTTAACTATCCTCCTCAAGACAATTTAAAAGACGAGCTCACTCATTACATTAAATTTGGTCGTGAAACTTCAAAGAAGAACAAAGAAATCGTTCGCATTATGTTACTGCGCGCATCTTTAGATACAAAAATTAGGGACAAAGTTCAGGCTATGTTACCAGCCGACGGGGATCCCAAGTTTATCGAGCGTGTAAATTTGCTTAAAGCGCAAAAGAAAGTACCAAACGACTTAGAACATAAACTAATCAGCCTGATCGGATTTCAAAACTTCTCGACGACATTTATTTCTGGATTTTTATTTGATGAGAAAACACATAAAGAGATTCAGACCGCACTCGATAAATTGGCGGAATATACTATTGATGGAATTTTAAAGCAGAACTAAGTTTTATAAATTTAACTGCCTCAAAATCTAGGATCGATATTAATTTTTAATTGGAAAACAATTCACTTGTTATTTGGAAACCCGAATTGCATTCTGTCTATATTAGGCCGAACAAAGGAATAGTGATGGAAAAAAAAATCGCGATAAGCTTGTTAGTTCTGAATTTAATTAGCTGTAACAAAAGTCTTGAAAACAAGGGGCCGAGTAGTATCGATAGCGTTAAACTTGCAGAAATTGCTAAAACAGAATGCACTGTTAATCAGGTTCTTAAACCTTTCCTGGCTGACTTAAAGATTTATGCCGAGCCTTTTCCCATCCCAGTGTTCTTTGCATTTTCTCGTGGTAATGATCAATGCGCTTCTTTAAATAACGTAGATCACGGAGGACTTACAACTTGGCTCAAGATTGACTATTCAGACGGCTGTCTGCCCAATGGGAAAATATGGTCGATCGATAGTTTTTCTAAAAGTGACGGTGATAAAATCTATTTGAACCTAAAATCAGCAGATTCAAGTGAAACAAGCTGGGTGCACATTTTTACAAGTGAAGGATACAGCCTGCAAAGCCTCAGAAATGAATTAGGCTTGATTGTTTTTAGCTGCATCGACACCAATTCAAAATAGTTAGGTCTCTGTTTTAGTTTTGCGAACAAAAGCAAAGTAGATGGCACCCACAATAGCCGAAACCCCGATCAAGGCGTAGATCAAAAGCGAAGCATTACGTTTACGGTCGGCGGCTGACTTTTTTTCATCCGACATTTTTTTTAACCAAGGGACTGCCTCCACAAAAGAACTCGCCACTTTTGGATCGGTCGTAATGACAAATCGTCCATCGTGAATAGAGGCCTGAATGACGGGTTCAGATAATGCCATTTTATTGTAAACAAGGGCCAATCGCTTTCCAATATTATTTCCAGTAGCCGTCGCAAATTTATCCGCGGCTTCTTTGGTCAATGAGACCGCAATTTCCGGATGGCCGTATGGACCATCAGTGACTTCGGCCTCGGTGATTTCAATTTCACCCACCATCAATTCTGGCTGACGAGTCACCCAAGTTTTCTTCTCCAGCTGACCAAAATAACTAATTTCATCACACCCCGTGTAGGGACTATCGCAAGAAATTTGAAAACTGATTTTATTTTCCTGCGCCTTGCTCCACCCAGCAAACATTAAAATCAGCATACTTAATAAAACATTAATATTTTTCATTCTTCATCTCCATTGTCTAAATCATTATTTTCATCCTCAACGTACTCGAATAAATCACCCGGCTGACATTTCAACGCTTTACATATTTCGCTCAACGTGGAAAAACGAATAGCTTTTGCTTTGTCCATTTTTAAAACGGACAAGTTATTCAATGCAATCCCGGTGATCTGCTCTAGATCCACTAGCTTCATTTGTCTTTCAGCCAGGATAACTGCCAATTTTACGCGGATACCCATCACACTACTTCCGACTCGAATTTCACTAACTGAGAAAAATGCCGATACACAATATAGATGGTAATCGCGTAAACAATCCCGATCAGATCGGAAATCAAACCAAGAGAATAAAGAAGACTTGTCATGATATCCCATTCCCCAAAAAGTCGAATCAGATCAATCACGCGTCCCGAAAAACCGAATACACCTTCACCGATGAAACCAATGCACGTTAAAATTAAAAATCGCTCTGTCTGCTGAGTCTTTACCGGTGAACGATGAAAAATCATTCCCAGAACAGCACTCACGAGGAATAAAAAAAACGCTAGTCCCATCGCTGAAAATAAATTTTTCAATTGAGTAAAAATGCGAAACTCAGGCTTTGTGGGCAACCCTTCAGCCGTGACCCATGACGTGGAAGGATAAATCCAACGAAAGATTTCCGAACCAAAAGTAAGAGCTGCTGTAAGTAATCCTAAAACCCCCAGAATCCAAAAAATCTTTTGAAGGGTGGAAATGGATTTAGTATTTACATTGATCATGAGATCTCCTATTACACGAATTTCAGATATAACTACACGATAATCATGTAATATACAACGATTTTCGTTGTCACCCCTAACCATTTGATTTTGTTAAAATTGTCTCTATATGAATGTGCACGACGGTGAGATTGCGTGATACTGGAGGTCGCCGGGGCTCATCTAAGTCTTTGCACCTATGTTTTTTTCTTAGCTAACCCGCGCTCACGGCCCGCTTCGGTTAGTTTCTTCCATTGCCTTTTTTGCTCAGTCGCCAAGGCCTTGTCTTGTTTTGCCAAGCCATGCTGAACTTCCGCTTCAAGTTTTAAATAACTTTCCCAACGATCTAAAGGCAATGACCCATCGGCAAGCGCCGCCTTGATGGCGCATTTAGGCTCTGTTTCATGTTTGCAATCGCTAAAGCGACATTTTGTCGTCAGTTCAACCACGTCACTAAACTGGGTATCTACGCCTTGGGTGTGATCAGAGAGTGATAATTCGCGCATCCCCGGAGTATCTATAATCAAACCACCAAATCGACTGACATATAAATTTCGAGATGTGGTAGTATGGCGTCCTTTACCATCTTTTTCACGGATATCTTTTGTGGCAATCTGATCTTCCACTCGATCTTTACCTGTAAGGAAATTCACCAAAGTAGATTTTCCCACACCGGACGAACCTACAATTACCGATGTAGTTCCCGGTTTTAAATACTGAGCAAAGAAATCCGCATCGTCAAAAGCATCACTAGAGAGCGTATGAATTGGTACATTCGGAAAGGTGGCTTTCATTTCTTCTAGAATTTCATCAATACCTTCTGGAAATAGATCTGCTTTTGTTAACAAAATAATTGGCGATGTTTCTGAATCCCAAGCCATAGCCAGGTAGCGTTCTATACGACGCTCGCTTAAGTCTTCGTTCAATGACGTCGTCACAAAAGTATAGTCCACGTTAGCCGAAAGAATCTGCGCATCGGAAGAGCTTCCGATTTGCTTGCGATAAATTGTGCTTTTTCTGGGTGCGATGGTGTGAATGATAGCGCGATCTGCGCTGTTTGGAATCTCGATCCCTACCCAGTCACCGACCGCAGGATAATCTTTACGGCCCGTAGCCTGATGTTTCATCTTACCACTGATGGCGGCCCAAACGATGGAGTCCATTCCAAACTGGACTTGATAAAGAGCTCGCTCTTCGCAAATCACTCGTGATGGAATCAGCGTCTTGCCTTCCTCCATTACTAGAACTGGAGAAAAAGAATCACTCCAGCCGTATTTATCTAAAAAATCTTTGTTCGAACTTATACAGACTCCAATATAGCAGCTATACCCATTCCACCTGCAGTACAGATAGAAATCAAGCCGCGTTTTTTACCACCCGATGACAATAGCTTAGCCAGTGTACCAGTGATACGTGCGCCCGTCGCCGCAAAAGGATGGCCTAACGCCACGCTGCTGCCGACTTGGTTGATTTTACTGCGATCGAATTTACCAATCGGAGCTGAACGCCCTAGAACCTCTCGGCAGTACTTTTCATCTTCCATGGCTTTCAAATTACATAAAACTTGGCCAGCAAAGGCTTCATGCAATTCAAAATAATCAAAATCGGCCGGGGTCAGTTTATTGCGAGTAAACAATTGTGAAATCGCTTTTGTTGGCGCCATTAACAAACCATCACCTTTAACAAAATTAATAGCTGCGACCTGCACGTCAATTAATTTGGCTAAGGGTTTAAGTCCGAATTTATCAGCACCGGCTTTGTTTCCTACCAATACTGCGGCCGCACCATCAGTCAGCGGTGAGCTATTACCCGCGGTCAATGTTCCTGCCTTTGGATCAAACACTGGCCTCAATTTAGCTAGTTTTTCAATAGACGTATCACCACGCAGAGTTCCATCCCGCTGCAAACCGCGGAACGGTGTAACAAGATCCTCATAGAATCCATTATCATAAGCTTTTGCGCCATTTTTGTGGCTGGCTAAAGCAAACTCATCTTGCTCTTGTCTAGTAATTTGCCATTCTTTTACCATCAATTCACAGTGCTCGCCCATGGACATTAATGTACGGGGCTCGTTCACACTGGGAACAGCTGGCTTCAAAGCACTTAAACTCATTTTTGAGAGGGCTTTCGCGCGTTCACCAAATGTTCTGGCTTTATTTAAATCTAGTAGCACGTGTTGAAACTGATGTGACACCTCGATAGGTAAATCACTATTGGTATCCACGCCGCCAGCAATACCAATATCGATAGCACCGGTGTGAGCCTTTAAACCAATTTGCCACACATTTTCTAAGCCAGTTCCACACGCCCGCTGAACATTGTAGGCCGGAGAATAGGGATGAATTTTAGTTGATAGCAAAACTTCACGCGCCAAATTAAAATCAGCCGAGCTATTCATGACAGCTCCAATCGCCGTATCATCGATAATTTTGCCTTCTAAATGAAATCGATCAACAAGACCTTCCACTGCCGCCACCATTAAGTCTTTGCGACTGACATCAGAATAAGTTGTTTGGCTTTTTGCAAACGGGATTCGAGAGCTACCAAAAATATACACATCATTATTGTTTGATTTCATAATTCACTCCATCTTTTGTAATAGTTAATAAAAATTGTTTCGTAATTCTAATCATTTCAGTTTTAACCAAATCATTTTTCATCGCCCTAGCCATTACAAGCGCCCCCACCATCGACGAGAAAATAAATTTAGCATGCCTTAACCTGTCGACTTTTCTTTTGTGTGGCAGTCCTTCGGAAATGGCGGCAAACATTAGTTCCATTTTGGCTTCGATTAATCCACGAACCGAAGGCTTTAACCGATGCATATCTGCCCCCAGCGCGACAAACATACATCCGCGCTCGACTCCATCTATATGTCGCTCGTCCAAGTAATATTCTATAAACTTTGTCGCCGTCTGAGTACCATATTTTTTATGCTGCTGGCTGTGCAAATCAATCAATCGCTGTAACTCACGTAAGATGACTTGAGCAAACAAATCGTCTTTAGATTTAAAGTGACTGTATAAAGCACCAGACGTTAAACCAAGTTGCTTCATAATTTTATCGACGGGCGCCGCACTCTGTCCCCATACTTTTAGACTGGAAAGAGCCTCGACCAAAATCTTTTCTTTAATTTGCGCTTTTGCTTCCTGGCTCACTCGCATCCCGCCTCCTCGATATTAATAACGATCGTTATTAATATCGGTCGACTGGTGATTTTTGTCAATACACCAAAATGAGATTTGCCCTGTCAAAACTAGAGTTTTTGACCCAAATATTGCTTTATGAGTTCTGAGGCCCAATCCATAAAGACCTGAACTCGCTTAGCAACGTGCCGACGATGGGGGTATAGCGGACATATTAGAAGAATCTGGCTGGATCACGGCCCAGCGAATTGAAGCATCCGGCGGAATGTTTTTATAAAAAACGTGTGGGTATTTCGGCAGGGTTAGTTCGTATTGCCGAAATACCCATATACCGGCCGAATTACCGATACCCGTTATATCAATGTCGTATTGGATTTCGAAAATCTTTACTGTAGATAGGCTCATTGCCTTTGCGCCAACAAAATGGCTGACGACTGCGACTCATTTTTTCCACTAGCACGTCGATGCCATTTTCTATTTTGGCTTTTTGACGGTCGTCTTTCTTCTGCTTAGTTACTTCCTTGTTCATCGTGACCTCGCATTGTTGGTTTGGTTACGGACTCACTTTTACTAACTCAACTTTTTTAATAAGCAACAATAGCGCCATTTCAAATTTAATTAAATTTTAGCTGATCAAAAACATTTGCCTACTTTTTAAGTTATCGAGGCAGAATGAAACGCACCAAAAAACGGTGGGGCAAAATGCAACGGAATTTAAAAATGAAATCGCCGTAAACTCAGTTATAGTCGCATTCAAATGAAGTCGAGATGGCACTCCAATTGCTTTTACTAATAATCAACAATGATCTTCGGTGCTCACCCGGATCTTGTTGCTATTAACACTCTTTATTTCTAGTATCCCTCCCCTCAAGGTTGGCGAGTTTTTGCACTCCCAGCCTTTCTTAAAATTTCTCTCAAAACTATTTCGAAGAAATACAATGAGAGAAATTTCTCTTTAACAAACGGACACTAGAAACGGTACAGCGACGGTCGCGGCCTCGGTTACGGTTACGGTTACCGAAACGGCTACCCCTCTAATTTTTCAACTTGTATGTGAATCTCAGTCTTTCTTAAGATCTGAAATGTAGGAAACAAATCCTGATGAGATACGAACGGCATAGAAGACATCGTAAACTTATCCAGCTTACGAATCCAATCTTCCAGCACCTCTGTATTCCGTTCGATTTTTTCTAATGTCATGGTCCCTTGTGATTTGATTACGGCAACCACTCTCTCGGGTACTTTAGCAATATGAACTTCAGTATCCATCGGTAAAGGAACCGTTTCCTCAGAATATTTCGAAGGAACCATCATCGAGATCGTCCATCTTGAGCCTTTGTTGATTTCAAATATTGGTGAGGTAATACTCATTTTTACAGCGCGATCGGCACCGTACGCCTCTCCTTTTAAATCACGTTCTCCCAAATTATTAAACGAGAAATAATCAAATAGTTTCCAAAACCCTAGTGTGATCGCATCTTCGTAACTCACTCCGTTTATTTCGGTGTAGACTGACAAATACGATTTGTAATCACGAATCTCGAGATTGCCTTTTTTTTCTAAAATGTAAAATAGCGGAGCTTCGACGTTAAAGAAACCAATCACCCTGGGAAAACCCAATACCATTCTCCGAATGTTTACACTCGTCCCCATACTATTTTTTTGAGATCCGTCATAGTTTGTCATAATTCTTCCCATAACAAATGATTGCAAACAAAACGCCAAAGAGCCGCTTTTCCAGGCAAGGTTCTTGCTCTATCTACTTTCAAGTTCTTAAAAGCAGAAGGAGATTCAATGACTAAATTTAGTACCGTATTTGGAATTTACAAAACCCGTAATGAAACGCAGGACACGATGGATGCTCTGGCCGATGAAGGATTTGACACATCTGAAGTTTCTATTCTGTTCCCAGAAAATGCCAGCCCACAAAACAATCTTGTAACAACCAGCGCTAACTTACTTAAGAGTCAGACGATAAATCAAAATCTAGATCTTATGTCTGACGCTCGGACGTTGCACATTCCTGGCTATGGGCCGTTGATCGGTGCTGGGCCAGCCATGGCCTTTCTAAATGCAGCGACACATGGTGATCCCGGTTGGCTGTCACAACCTATAATAAAACGAGGGATTCCCGAGTATGAAGCCATTCGCTACGAAAGAAATGTGGATGAAGGTGGATTTTTATTGGCTGTAGATTGTCCCAGTTTTGAAAAACAACAATTGGCTCAGACACTGTTCGCCCGAAAAGGGGCTCGTTACATAGCGTTCACGGCGGACATTAATTTAGATGAAGAAACTATGGGAATGTGGAGTGTGCCACACGCGGTTGAACCACACCTTCCAACTCGTGCAACATAGCATAGTAAAAAAAGCTCCGTTTCAGTAACACCGAAACGGAGCACAGTATCGAACGAGATTACAATATCGCCGGTTGCTTTGGTTCCGAAGGAATAGTGAAAAACGATTTAACGTTTTTCAAATACGGAGCTGTGAATGCTTTTACTCGATCAAACCATGTCTGACAAAGCACGCCGTTAATGATAATTACATCACAATTTCCGTTCAAACACCCGCCTTCGTTTTCCCACGTGTTGATTTGAAATTCAGTTGGAACTCGGAAGGAATGTGGAAAAAATCTCTGTCTCAAGCTGTTTCTATTTGATGTATTAATCTTTTTCATATGTACCTCCTTATACCACTTTTTTATTAGCAGCGATGTCGCGTGCTCTATATAACTTTAAAATATCAATAGCTCTTTGTTTCCATCTAGAGTTATCAACGTGAATGGCTACAAGCATAGTACCTCCACGAATTGATTTCTCGCATAGGCGAGCTACATATTCAGGTACTCCGAAACCAATGACTCCACCCGTTGCCGCCCCCGCAAGAACTCCGGCACATATTGTTGCGGCCACCACCATCCACGGTGCTCGCACTACAACAAATTCAGCATCAGGTACCTGGACCCATCCTTTAAGCGCGGCCCATCCATAAAGAGCACCTAGTACAAAACCAGCTACCCCTCCTGCAACAGCATATTTATAGGACATAGTTTCTTTTGCGAACGCAAGTTCAGCACGACCATCGGTTACTGGCATCACAACAGATACGTCAGATTTTCTAAAGCCTCGATTTTCCAAAGCTTGAACTACATGATCCAAATTTTCTTTTGTTTTCAAAATGGCAGTGACAGCTTCCCCGGTATTTGAAATTTGCACTTCGTGTGCTGCATTGTCGTCAGTCATAGAATCCTCCAAAAGTTTTGGTTTTATTTAAGAGACTAAAAATGCAAGCTGGGCGCCATGGTTGAATGTCTTTTAAATTAGCGAACGCGAATTCATTTCGTTTTCATCAAGCTACCCGGGGCAGAATTAAGGATCGAGTTGGGCAAAATTCCATAAAAGGGAAAGTTAACGTTCAAAAGTATGTCGAATGCCACACTGTCTCGTTTTTCCCCATTGTGGACGCATAACACTCCCCCCAGGGGAATATTGGTACGGATGTTGCTCTTTAACATGAGTACGTCGACAGTGGGATGAGGAAAACAGGAGCAAAAAGACAAAGCAAAATGTCTACTCTAGGGTTAGTTTTTCACTATTACGCGTCGGCAAGTTGCTAATAATTAAGATTTTTTTCGAATTCATAGACAGGGACAAAAACTGTGATCTTTCTATGAATTGGTCAAAAATTTCCAGTAAATACTAACCGTATGAGGTTCGCGATGGGGCAAAAAGCAACATTCCATTGTGGCAAAACGCCTCATGTGATAGACAACATGTGACAGATAAAGGGGATGAATAAGATGAAAGCTCGAATCGCACTAATTGATGATGACCGAGATACGTTAAAACTTTTAAGCAATTTCTTTGAAAATCTAGATTACACGACTTTTTTATACGAAGATGCTCTTAAGGCCTATGAGGACATCTCGAATGCAAAATTAAACTGTGATGTTATTGTTACTGATTTTAGTTTGCCGAACATTTCAGGGATTGAATTCACTAAACGAATGAAGTCCTTAGGAAATCAAATTCCCATTATATTAATAACTGCTAATAGAAAAGTAGAAGTAGCCGTAGAAGCGATTCACGCCGGTGCTTACGATTTCGTAGTTAAACCAATTCATTTTCCTCAATTACTAGTTTCTGTTGAGCGTGCATTGCATCTTGCTCGCGTTGAGCAAGACAATCAGACTCTTAAAACTGTAGTTAAACTCCAAGAAGGCACAACAAGCCTTGAGGGCGTTATCGGTAAAAGCCCAGGTATCAAACACGCTTTGGATTTAGCTCGCCGAGTATCACAGTCAAGTTCGAATGTTTTAATTTCTGGTGAAAGTGGTACTGGAAAAGAAATTATCGCCAAGACGATTCATGTTTTAGGTCCTCGCAAAAAATTTCCTTTCATCGCCATCAACTGTGCTTCGATTCCAGAAAACTTATTAGAATCAGAACTGTTTGGTCATGCTAAAGGTTCCTTTACTGGCGCCTCTGAAAAGAAAGTTGGTTTGTTTGAAGAAGCCGATGCTGGAACACTTTTCCTAGATGAAATCGGAGATTTGAATTTATCCCTTCAAGCCAAATTACTTCGCGTTCTACAAGAGCGTAAGATTAAACGTATCGGTGAAAATCAATACCGCCCGATTCGGGCGCGCATAGTTTGTGCGACTCACAAAAATTTACGCGAAGAAGTTGAAAAGAAAAACTTCCGTGAAGATTTATTTTTCCGTTTGAACGTAATTCCTATATGGATTCCACCTTTAAGAGAACGTAAAGAAGATATTATCCCTCTAGCAGAGTTCTTTTTAAACAAATTCTCCGCACTGAATAACATCCGTGGCAAATTCTTCAGTAATGATTGTTTGGAAGCATTAATCAAACACCCATGGAAAGGAAATGTTCGCGAACTTGAGAACTCGGTCGAACGCGCATTAGTATTAACGGAAAAAGATCGAATTGAATCGGACGATGTCATCCCAATAGATCAAGCCGACACTCGTGAAACTAGCACAGAAAATGCATTCGATTTTAGCAGAATTTCACAATCTCGTTTGTTATCGGTTGAAGAGTTGATCAATAAATATATTAGTTATGCTCTTGAGATCAATCAGGGCGTAAAAGAAAAAACAGCTAAAGATTTGCAGATCGACAGAAAGACACTTTACAGACGACTTAAAGAAATGGAACATTGATTCCATTTTGCCAGCCCACACAGGAGATTAAAATGTCTTTTAGTAATCAAGTACCTCATGAAATGAAAGTTGTTTATATTCAACGTCGTCTATCTGATTTTGCTGAATGTAACAAAGCCATCGAAACCGGTGACTATTCTTTTTTAGAAAAAGTGGGTCATCAAGTAAAAGGCAATGCCGAATCTTTTGGGTTCGATGCTTTGTCTCCAATCGGAATCGCCCTTGAAATGGCGGCGAAAGAAAAGAATATCGAAGAGATCAAAAAAGCCGTGCACGACTTTGGTACGGCTGTTGCAAATATACAAAAGACAGAACTTTAGGGAATAATTCCCCCGACTTGGGGTGTTCTGTCCTAGAATTTCTGGTTTGGCTATTATTTTGCCTAATATTATTCCTACCGAATGTTGGTACGCCCTTTGCTCTACTAGTTAAGTGAAACTAGAAATTAATAAATAAAGCAAAGCGAAAACTCGTTATCACTAAAAAATTAGGGGGAGATAATTATGGCAACACCGGCAGAGCAATACATCTACAACAAGGAACTTTTCGAGTCACCAGTATTCCAAGCGACGTACAAAAAAATGTTTGGTCGCAGACAATCCGTCGCAGGAAAAGTTAAACGCATCTTGCTTATCGAAGACGATGTCGACATGAGCGAAGTTATTCAGTTAAGACTTAAAAAAATGTATTCGTGTCGAGTCGACATAGCGTCGGATCCGTTTGAAGCTATGAACAAAATGGTTGAAGGTTACTACGATCTAATTATTTTAGATTGGAATTTGCCAGTACTTAACGGTGAAGAAACATTACTTCGCGCCGATCAAGCTATGGCCTATGAGCCAGGATTACCAATCGAATGGGATAAAAACGAAGTCCCTGTTGTAGTTTTCTCTTCAACAGCACAAGAAGATTGCAAACTAAGAAAAACAAAACACTTTAATTATGTTGGCCACATTTCGAAAGCGCAGCCTTTAAATAAAATATTATCAACGATTGCCGATTTCATCCAAAGAAAAACTGCGGGATTTCGAGCGGTATAGATAAAGACGAACTGTAAAATCAAAGACAAGAGGAGGAAACCATGGAAAATCAAGTCAGGTATAATCACTTCACTCCGAATAAAAACGAAGAGCAAGTTTGCTCTAGTATTTTGAACATGATTAACGACTTGGCTCCCTCTGATTCGTACGTTCAGGCCAAAGTAGCACAAACGGCTGACGGCTCATTCAACGCGATCATTTCGGTGAATGCGTCGTGTGGCGATTTTAAATCGGAATGTACTGGCTTCTCTCTTCTTAACTCGTTCCTGAAAGCACAACAGGAAATTATGTCAGACATGAATCAATGGAAGAGCCATCGATTATTTGCTAACTAGCCAGATATTTGCGGGTTGTGTAATTTTGCCCCGACAAAATGAAAAAAAATAAAATTTGTGGCCAGTAGAAATTAATTTCTGTTTACTCGTAAGATACACACAAAATAAGTATTTTTGGAGGATCTATGCAGAAAACAGAAACGAAGAAAATTTCGACAATTCATTTCGCATTCGATCTGCATGCCCATGAAAATGAAGTCAACACCATCGCCCCTCCCCTAAAGCCTTTGGTAGCCGACTCATCCATATCTTCACATGAACAACTTCGTCAGTTATTGAACACTGTAACACTAGTCCGACGTGGCGATTTCTCGGTAGGTGTTTCACTGACTAACGAAAAAGAGTCCTAAAATGAAGCCCTCCCCGGTTGATATTCTTTTAGTTGATGATCGCATGGACAGCTTGATATTAATGGAAGCCGCGCTGCGAGACATACCAAATCTGAATTTGGTACTAGCTCAATCCGGAGCAGACGCCCTTGATCAACTCGGAAAATATAACTTCGCCGTAATTTTACTTGATGTGCAGATGCCCGAGATGGATGGTTTTAAAACCGCCCAACACATGCGCGAAGATGAAAGGGGTCACAAAGACACTCCTATCATCTTCGTTACGGCCATTAACACTGATGATAGACATATTTTTCGTTGTTATGAAGTCGGTGCCGTCGACTACATATTTAAACCCTTCGAACCCTATGTTTTGCGATCAAAAGTAAAAATATTTGTAGATTTGTTTTTGAAGAGCAAAAAAATACAACAACAGGCGATTAGTATCAGCGAAAGCGAACGACGCGAAAAATATTTCAAACTTACAGAGTTAGAAGTTGATGTTTTGCGGCAATATCGCAAATTAGCAGACTCGATTCCACACATAGTTTGGAAAGCCCGTGCTGAAGGAACTGTCGATTATTTCAATCATGTTTGGTATCGCTACACGGGTTTAACTGAAGGTGAAAGTATCGGATCTTCTTGGCAAGGTGCCATTCAACCCGACGACCTGGGGCGATTTTTATTAAATTGGATGCGTTCGATGGGAACTCTGAAAGCATTCGAGATCGAAGCGCGCATTCGCCGACATGATGGACAATGGCGCTGGCACTGGATTATTGCGGTACCTGATTCAAAAGCTAACGAGGTGCTATCTTGGGTGGGAACCTGCACAGATATACATGATAGAAAAATCAGCGAAGAAAAATTAGCAGTGGCTCAGAAGCAGGCCGTATCAGCCAATATGGCTAAAATCTATTTCTTAGCAAATATGAGCCACGAAATAAGAACTCCGATGAGTGCTATTCTTGGTTTTACAGAATTACTTTTAAATCCAAAGCAAAATTATATCGAACGTCAGCATGCTATTTCAACTATTCATAGAAATGGTAAACAACTTCTAAATGTAATCGATGAAATTCTAGATATCTCAAAAATTGAAGCCGGACGACTAGAAGTCGGAATTATAGAATTTAATCTGACTGATTTGCTATACGATATCAAATCACTACTGGCGATTAAAACTGAAGAAAAAAAATTAGCACTAGAATTTATTTTAGAAACGTATATCCCAGAACGAATTGAATCCGACCCGACTCGCATTCGCCAAATTCTGACTAATATTGTTAGCAATGCCATAAAGTTCACCGAGAAAGGTGGCGTGCAGGTTCGCGTTCGCTGGTATGGTGAACAATGGACTGATGACGGCGTTCTTGAAATTACAGTTGAAGACACTGGCGTCGGAATTGAAGCGGATCAAGTAGAACGCCTATTTCAACCATTCTCACAGGTCGACAGCTCAACAAGTCGCCTATTTGGCGGAACCGGTTTAGGATTAGCACTTTCACAAAAATTAGCCCAGGCTTTGGGCGGCAATGTTACACTGGAATCGACTCAACCTGATTTTGGGAGCACATTCAAAATTCGAATCAAGGCGCAACCTGTAACGTACTGCAGTTGGGTCAATGGATTTAAGTCTATCGATCTATTTCGCGAAGAGACGCCCTTCGAGCCCTTAGAGGTGAATGAAAACTCATTGAAAGGATTTAAAATACTACTTGTTGAAGATGCTCCAGATAACCAAATGGTCATTGGCATGTTCTTGAATTCTGCTGGAGCTAAAGTTGATTTCGCTGACAATGGCTACGAAGGCATCAGCAAAGCCTCTGAATATAAATACGATATTATTCTGATGGATATCCAAATGCCTAAAATGGATGGCTACGAGGCAACTCGTATTCTCCGTAAAAAGGGATTCGATATACCAATTGTCGCGCTGACAGCCCATGCATTGATGGAAGAACGGACGAGTTGTCTAAATGCGGGTTGCACGGAACACTTTACCAAACCAGTAAACAGTGAAAAGCTAATCAGTTTAGTTGCACGTCTTGTTCAAAAAAAAACACACGCCCAACACCCTTACGATTCATGTATTTAAATCTTCAAAAAACGAAGTCAAATATTTTTTGATCAACGATGGTTTGATTGGTTTTTCCATAAATTCAGGCGATGTTTGCGCAGACGTTTCTGCTTTAGACACGACGGCCTGATACTGCGGAAAATTCATACTGGACATCATTAGGCATTTTGTTTTTGGATACTCTGTAACTATGTGATGGCATAAATCCAATCCATTGCCGTTACCTTCTAAATAGTAGTCAGAGATAACTAAGTCACATGGACTCTGTTTAAGAATTTCCACCGCCGCTTCGACAGACGTGCATGTAATAATTGAAATATCACGACTATATTCTTTGACTGCGTTTTCAATAATGTATAGGCAGAATTCATCATCTTCGACGATAAGGACATTTCCTTTCGATTTCATTCTAATCATGTCCATGTAATATTCCATGTACTGATTAAATTCGTCGTTTACCCCACTCACTTCTTCGCTAATAAGTTGGGGAGTAACACTCTGGCCGGCAGTCCCTTGCGTTTCGACTTTTGGTGGTTCTGGACTTCTATGTATAAAATTTATGATCGACATATTATCCTCCCTTAGTAAGATGATTCCGTCCAAAACAAATTCCTTTCTTTCATGTTTATGCGACCTATTTTTGCGGTTCAAAGGCATAGGCCCACTATTAAAGATAGCAATTCAAGGACCATCAGGCCTTGATCAGCTAATGATCATCTGCGAAATTCTCGGGGCAATAGTTCTATAACGTGGCGCTTATTTCGCCGCGAGTTTTAGTGTATTGATCTATAACTTTTATTAATAGATGTCGATCTACAGGTTTACTAAGATGATCAATGAATCCACTTTCTAAACATCGCACGCGTTCTTCTTTCATCGCGTGCGCCGTGAGAGCAATAATTGGTTTTCTATATCCAGATTGTTTCAATTCCTGAATTGCACCATAGCCATCTAATACCGGCATCTGTAAATCCATCAAGATTAAATCGTAATTATTTTGTTTCGCTTTATCTACGCCTTCACGACCATTATTGGCAGTTTCTATTTTTGCGCCGGTCGTTCTCAATAGATGAGTTACAATCAATTGATTATCTAAACTGTCATCAACCAAAAGAATTTTCACACGGCTAAAATCCGCAGTAATTCCGACAACAGGTGCCGCATCCACGGGTCTAGTCTCAAAATTTTGAAATAAAACTTTTTTCAAATCACCTGGATCAATCGTAATACTGAATGTACTGCCTTGATTGGGTTTGCTAGATAGCAATACAACATCTCCACCTAAACTGTTCGCCAGTTTTTTCGAAAGAACTAACCCTAACCCTGTTCCACCAAATTTGCGAGTCGTCGAAACATCTTCCTGACTAAACGGTTCAAATAACTTTTTTGCATGTGCAGGCTTGATACCCTTACCAGTGTCCTTAACAAGAAATCGTAATTTCGGCGCACCTGAATTTTCAGAAACAAGGCTGATCTTAATATCGACAGATCCTTGCTGAGTAAACTTGATCGCATTTCCAACTATATTGAGTAAAATTTGCCTTAATCGAAGCGGATCTGTCACAATAACATCGGGAATGGCTCCATCAGCTGTTACTGATAAGCGAATGCCTTTTTCTGTAGCTTTTAAATTTAGAAGCGATTTTATTTCACTTACAACTTCGTCAAAATGAACGGCCAACCGTTCAATATCTAATTTACCAGCTTCAACTTTAGATAGATCCAAAATATCATTTATGATATTCGATAATAAAAATCCATTTCGCTTGATGACTTCAACACCGCGGACGCGTTCTTCTCCTGTTAACTCTTGCCCCAGGAGCAATTCAGAAAAACTTAAAATGGCTCCTAAAGGTGTTCTTATTTCGTGGCTCATATTCGCAAGAAACGCGCTTTTCGTAGAGCTTGCGACATCGGCTTGTTCTTTCGCGTTCGTCAATTCGCTTTCGATTTCTTTGTATTTTGTAACATCATTTGCGACCAATATGAAACTTGTCACTTTACCAGTCATATCTTTTTCCGGAACAAATGTTATGTTGAGGAACGTTTCAAATGAAGTGTTTTCTCCGAATTTCTCGCTACGCTCAAACGAAACTGTCTCGCCATCGAGAGCTTTTTTTATATACCCTTTCAGTACGCTGTAGCGTTCGCTGCCTACCGCTTGCTGTAGTGACTGACCTATTATAGTTCGAGTGCTACTTTCGACCCATTCTGCAAATTTTTCGTTCGAGAATATAATTTTCTCGTCAATATCAATCTGAGCAATCAATACAGGCAAGGCGTTCGTCACAATTCGCATTTGATATTCACGATCTTGCAACTCGCTCGTGCGCGATTCAAAACGCTTTTCCAAACTTTCATTCAACCGATACAATCGTTGTTCTGCGTCTTTACGCTCGGCTTTAACAGATTCAGCCAGCAGTCGAAATTTTTCTTCACTGGCACGAAGAACGTCTTCGCTCTGTTCTCGCCGGACAGCGTTGGCTTGTAGATCCGCTGCCATTGTATTTAGCGCCATTGCTAACTGGCCCAACTCATCTTTGGAATTCACTGGCGCTAACTTAGAAAAGTTGCCGCGACCAACCTCCGCCGCCGTATCGGCCAGATTTTTCAATGTCATACTTAAATTTCGACTGAATCGATAGGTCAGGTAAATACCAGTTCCTTCAATTGTCGCTACCAGCAGCAACAGAATAGTTAATAGTAGATTTTCTAACCAGCGAGAACCTGCTCCAAGCGCTTTAGAGAAATTTATTTCTACAATAGTGAGCTCACTATTTATTCTAGCAATATTATTTAAGATCTGAGTTTTTGCCCGCGGAAGTTTTTTTTGAACTGATTGGTGTAGATCTTCTCCGGATTTTTTTAATTCCTCTAGTAGACGATCTCCGCTGGTCCAGGCTTCAATAGCGTCGCTGATGTAACCAACCCAATAATATTTCGTAAGTAAGTTAATCATTCCGTCGACATCTTTGGGATGATTGCCGCCCATCATGAAACCTTTGCGAACGACCTGTCGATCAAATTCTTTTCCTTTGGACATTTCTATTAATGCAATATGATCACCTTCATTTATGACCAAATTTTCTTTAAAATTATCGTAATGTTTTTCATCACCGCTTATGGCATATTGATAAAGTCCATGAATGGCGTCTTTTTGCGCTTTTGTCCATAGACCTTCACCAGCCACGAACGCCCGCACAGCGGACAGTGTTGACATCGCAAACATTAATGTTAGCAATTCACTGGCAATTAACAAAGCCATCACCCCGACAATACCGTATAACTTTTTGGTCACGGATAAGTTTTGCCACCATTCCGAAATACCGCAGTATTTTTTTGCCGACATCTTCGAATATGTAGCTGCGTAGGACAGATACTTTAAGATTTTATTTCCATTTAATTTCATAGATATACTTAAGGGTAAAACAAAGTTTTTACTCCTCACAAGGATTTAAATTTACACCTGAAAATCGGGGCAAAATTCCATAATGTGGGGCAGAACAATGTAACATTTTTAGATTTGGCGCGATCAAATTTCTTATAATGAATGGCCTTCGCATTGCATTGTTAATCTTTCGAAAACAATGATTCTAGAGGAACAACAACACGGAGGTTTTATGTTTTTCTCATCACAGCTTGTAGAAGCCATTAAAGCAGACCATAAAAAATTAAGATCCGAAATGAACCTTTTAAAAGAAACGGACATTTCGCAATTAGACAGGCAACTTTGTTTTGGTCGTTTTTTGCCGTTATTGATTTCTCACACTCAACGTGAAGAAAAAGTTGTGTACAGCTTTATGAAAGCCCAAGATGATGAAAACCTGAATTTCATGGCCTATGAAGGTCAAACTAAGCATGCGATTGTAGATCATTTAATTGAAGACATGCTTTCCGAAAACTTAACCAATCAAGAGTGGTCTGCCGGCGCCAAAGTATTGGCTGATATTGTAGAACAACATTTGGACGAGGAAGAAAACGAAGTATTTCCGTATCTAAAACGCCATCTTGATTCCGACACCGATGCTGAATTGTGCTTACGTTATGAATCTAACTACCATGATTCCGATACCTTTGTTTATGATGAGGAGTTCGCCGCTGAAGCTCCTCGCTGGAGTTGAGTCATGGGAAAACGATTGAGAAAAAGTAAAATCTTGCTCTATGACGGTATCTTGGCAATAGCGATGATCTTTGCGATTAGTTCTTGTGAACAAGCGTTCAACACACAAAAAGTGGTCAAGATTAGTAGCGATAGAATTATGACAACGACTGCCTTATTCAAATAACTTCAATTTAAAAAAAATCAGGCGAGAGAGTCTTTAACTCTCTCGCTTATGACCAGCTTACTCGCGAGGTCCAAATTTATCCAAGAAGCCCAACAATTCTTCCTTCTGTTCCGCATTCAGCGTTTTATGAAGAGCGGCCACTTTATCTAAGTATTTATCGACCCGACCTTCCATTCTATCCATTTTTGATTTAATCGTTTCTTTAACTTTGATTTTATCGAGCTCACTGGCAGAAATCCATGATCTGAACTCGTTGCGCATCGATAAACGAACTTCTTTTTCTGACTGAATATCTTTTTTAATTTCACTCGCGATTTCGTCCAGCAACACTTTCTGTTCTGGAGAAAAATCCAGTTTACTCGCCACCTTCGAAGCCACATGGTCGATCTTTGCTTCTGGTGAGTGAGAATGACATGCAGTCAAAGCGCCCATACCGATGAGTGCGATAGCAATACCGATCATTCGTCTTTGTTTAAATCGTCTTCCAAACATAACTAACTCCTTTTTAAGTTACGCCCTAGGGGTTTTTTATCTAGAGGCGTCGTTATGAAGTCAGAATAGTGGATTTCTAACCAGAAAGGGTTTCTGAAAGATTAAAAATTGTAACGAATTGTAACAACCCTCCCATTTTGAATAAAATAGCTTATAATGGCTTTATGGATACCATTTCTGTTTTAATGATAGATGACGACGCCCATCTGGGGGATCTTCTTAAAGATTACTTTGGCAAATACGGCCTCACGTTAACACAAGCCGTAAAACCCAGCGATGGTTTAGCGTTATTAAAGAACAAAAAATTTGAAGTGATTATATTAGATATCATGTTGCCTGAAATGGATGGATTCGAAACGTTTAAAAAAATCCGCGCGCTTTACCAGATTCCTATCATTATGCTTACGGCTCGCGGTGAGGTCATGGACCGAGTCATCGGCCTAGAAATGGGTGCCGAAGATTACTTGCCTAAACCATTTGAACCACGCGAGCTTGTGGCTCGCGCGAAAGGTCTTGCGAGACGAACACAGAAAAATCATTACAAACTTAAATCACAACAACTGGAATTAGATATTGTGAATCACTCGGCCCGTCTAAATGGAGACGACCTGAACTTAAGCAGTTACGAGTATGAGATTCTCAAACTATTTATGCTGAACCCCGGAGTCACGATGTCGCGCGATCGTATCATGGATGAACTGCGAGGTATTGATTGGGAAGCCATCAGTCGCAGCCTGGACGTGGCGATTAGTCGCCTGCGAAACAAACTGGGTGATTCGGCTAAAAATCCAAAATATTTAAAAACAGTTTGGGGCGATGGGTACTGCTTTCTAGGATCGGTGGAAGAAATATGAAAAGAGTCGTTAGCTTAAAAAGTAGTTCAATGGTTTTGTTCGTTCGCCTGTTTTTCTCTTTCTTACTAACTGCAATAGTAGCTAGTAGTCTTGTGTTCTTTGCGATGCGCTCATTTCGACCATCCGGTGGATTTCATAGCGTGGTTGAGAAAAATATGGATTTCTATCTAACGTCTTTGCATAACAGCATCGGTCCCGATTTTTCTCCAGACAAAGTCGCCGCCTTAGAAGACAAGTTAGGAATTCTAGTTCAGCAAGCCGAACACCCTCAGACTCAATTACCCGCTATGGATGAACTGAAACCTGAAATTGAAGAACTCTATCCCCGTTTTACATTGGGACGAAGACATGGGTACTTCTATGCGATCCACGAAGGCCTAAAACCTAGAGTGGCGTGGATGATTAAAGCGCACGATCTGCCGAAAGGCTTTCAAATGACGTTTCTGGGCGTCATTGGATTTTTACTAGCGATCTTTGTTATGACGTTTGTTTCTGTGCATTTCTTCATGAAGCCCATCCGTATAATGCTGGCTGGAATCGAACAGATCGCCAGCGGTAATATTCGCTATCGCCTGAGCGATCGACATAAACGACGGTATTCAGGAATATTAGAACGATTCAATGTCGTCGCCGATCAGCTCGAGCGCTTTATTTTATCAAAAGATCGCCTGCTTCGTGATGTCAGTCATGAACTTCGCAGTCCCCTGACTCGTATGGGGGTGGCTATTGATTTGTTAGACGATTCAAAATTAAAAGACTCATTGAAAAAAGATTCGCAAATCATGAATCGTCTGATTCACGATCTATTAGAATCGTATCGCGTGCAGAAAACCAAAACAGTTCGACAAGATATTATTCTAAACGATCTTTTTAAATCGCTTCAAAGTTATTACCAAAGCACGGACATAGAAATTAAAATCACGGGCCAGGATACTTTATCTTGGCCTCTGGATCCGACTCTGACAGAAGTTATTTTGAAAAACCTGATTGAAAATTCAATTAAATATGCGGTAAAAAAACCGGTAAAAATCGAATTTGAATTTTCTAAAAATGGTTCAAGTCTGTTTATTAGCTGTCGAGATAACGGACCGGGTATCCAGGTCGATGACTTACCTTATATTTTTGACCCGTTCTTCCGCAGTTCCAAATCAAGGCAACAGACCAATCCCGAAGGGTTTGGCTTGGGCTTATCCATAGTTAAAACGTATACGGAGCTACAAAACGGGCGAATATCCGCCAAAAATGCCCCGGACGGTGGGGTTATTTTTGTTTTGGAATTTAGTTCGCAGTTTTAATTGCTCTCACCGCGTTCATTGTATACACTCAGGCCACAAATTTTAGGAGTGAACAATGAACACAATTGAAATCGGAATCAACGAAGCAGATCGAAAAAAAATCGTAGATGGCTTATCAAAACTTTTAGCAGATAGCTATATTCTGTATCTTAAAACTCATAACTTCCATTGGAATGTTGAAGGCCCAATGTTCAACACTCTTCATTTAATGTTTATGGATCAATACACTGAACTTTGGAACGCATTAGATCTAGTAGCGGAACGCATTCGGGCCCTAGGCAGCTACGCACCTGGTTCTTACAAGAAATTCGCGCAGCTTTCATCTATTCCTGAAGCTGACGAACATGTGCCAGCAAAAGAAATGATTAAACAATTACTTCATGGTCATGAAACAGTAGCAAAAACTGTTCGCACCATTTTTCCAGTTGCTGAAGCAGGCAGTGATGAAGCAACTTTGGATCTATTAACTCAACGTCTACAAATTCATGAAAAAACAGCTTGGATGTTACGCTCAATGTTGGCGGAAAAATAATTTATGAAAACTATTTTCGCTTTAGCTCTATTGCTATCTCTTTCTGCAGGTGCTGCTGAAATCAGCTTTGATTGCAGCAACAAAGAAAATCAAAAACTTCAACTTACAGTGAACGAAGATAATTTGCTAGCAGACATGGACGCTCCGGCTTTGGCTGATGTTCAATTCTCATTCGATGGAAAAACATATTACTGGAAACAAAACCAATATTTGTCATTTCCGATTAGCGGCAACACCGTGACATTATTTAAAATGGACGCTGTTAATTCTGTATATATCGAGTACTCAAAAGACTCTGGCGAAGCCTTTGTTGGTATCTCAATCGAAGGCTCAGACACGTCGTTTGAATGCAAACGCAACTAAATTTAAACTGATTTCAGACTGATACGCCCTCGGAACGAGGGTCTATGTATTAGTTCTTCTTTAATTCTTTTATACCGCTTTTTAGTTTATCTGAAATAGGCACAGGTTTAATAGAAACCCCGCGTGATAGCTCCTTAATGATAT
>CAZCHT010000024.1:0-37385 GCA_964498705.1 uncultured Bdellovibrio sp.
ACGCCGTACGATCGCTGATCAGCTCATTCCCCGACGCTCCACCCAAATTATAGCCTACAAATGCAAAACCTAGGTATTCGCGCGGAACGTATGACAAACCAAAATCAACATTGGCTCGAGTTGCCGATTGATCGTCCTGTTTGAATTGATAAAAGCTGCCACTAAAGCCAACGGCGATTTTTTTCCTAATTTTCTCTGCAAAGGAAATTTTAAAATTTCGTTCGAATGTGTTTTGATAGAAATACGCAGACGCTGGGATAGCTGTTTCTGGAGTATTATCAGAAATCGAGTACGCTGTTTCACCAGGTAGGTAGCGAGAGTATAAAAAATATCCGCGCAAGTGAGCTAGATTCGCTGGGTTCAGTGTACTGACATCACCAGGGGCCACGGCTGCGCGACCAGCGCCGCCCAATGCAGATGCGGTGCTACCCGACATTTTTGTAGTGCTTTCCAGTGACGCCCAAGAAGATGAACCAATAAATAGACCAATAAACAAAATCGCGATGATATTTCTCATATAAGAATTATCACATCAGAATCAAATCAATGTCCAATATTTCATCAAAGACTTGTGACAGTACTGACGCGCCAATTAGCGCTTAGTACAAATAGTGACATACTCGTTACACCATTCAACAGGCAAAGCCCCATTGTACTTTTGATTAGCTTTATAATAGCTAGAATCAAATTGGTGGAAACAACCCTTGTTTACCGCGTTAGCGACTTTGTATTTTCCGTAGTAAGATCCATCAGATGTAACACCTAATTCGTTCTCTTGGTAACAACCAAACTTCTTTGGAACCACACAACCCACTTCAAGGTTAATATCCCAATCACTTGCAGGAAGATGACGTCGAACCATTTCTAAAATTTCTGCGTAGGTTTTACCCGCAAAGGCACCAGTGCCATACAAAGATGTCTGTGGTGGCACATTCATTAGTTTCAAGTAATCCATCTTTGGGCAGAAGCCGGCTTTAACATCTCCAGCCGCACGGCCATAATAAAGTTGTTGAGCAGCTATAATTTGCTCTTTACGAGTGGCCTTATCCGCAGCTGCGATACTGGCATCTGTTGCCACCGCTGTATCTACCGCAGTAACTAAAGTAGCCCACTCAAATTGAGCGTCTTCTGCGCGTACGATCTTCATTTTTAAATTACAATCCCAAGTCGTATCAGCCACTGCTTTACCAGTCTCCAAATCAAATTCTTCGATTTTAGATACTACGTTGTTAGGATGGTAAGCCCAACTCGATGGAGTCGCCCCATAAACAGTTGGAATCGAGAACGTCATTTGATAACCGTGGCCGTAGGCCGTTGACATAACGTCTGTCGTTGTAGTTTCTGGAGTGATCAACATACCTTCGCCATCGTAAGAAAAACCTAAAACGATTTGCGCATCGATATTGCCAATTTTGTTAAAAGCATTTCGATAATCTTCAGCTGTTTGTTCGTTATTGTTAAAATGAAAAGCGGCTTCAATACGGTTTTGTGCATTGCTTGCGCCAGAAAAGAAATCGGCGTATTCAATTTTTGATTTTTTAGGGAAGCTGTTATTTAAAAGAGTCGTTGCCCATGTCGGATTAGCCAGATCACCTAATGCCGTGATCACATCAATACCCAAAGCTGGCGTATTCGATTTACTGAAAACATTGTTTAGTCTTAAGCTTTTGTTGATTGAACGAATAGATAGTTGAGGAACTACTTTTGAGTTCAGTTCTGAATCTGCTAGTAATCGTTGCACCTGAGAGGCAATGATATCGGTATTTGGATAGTCAGGCTTTAAAACTTCATACGCATAATTAATGAAATCGGGGCGGATTTTAACACCCGATTTTGCAACTACCGATGATTGACCAACATTACCACCGGTGGAATTCTTTGAATCATAACTGCCAGCTAGAAAATTAAATGTTTTACCTTGGGAACCTGGGGAATTGCACGAGTTGTAAGTGATCATATCGACAGCAGCTTCATATGCGAAAGGCGCGCTAGCTGCAGGATTAACTGATTGCGCAGTCGTTTCTCCGGTTCCTGAATCAAAACCAGCTTTTCCGCAGTTTTGGAAACCGATGACCAAAATGACCGATAATAGAGCAATAGAAGTCGCCGACATAGTTATCCGACTACGGAATAACTGTCCAATACGAGTAGTTAACGGCATGAATTCTCCCCTTCCCAAATGATAACACATTTTGTCTTTCTACTATAATGGGATTAATACTTGCCTCATTTTAAAACGTTTGAGATTTTTAAGGCCATGAAAAAAATCAAAAAAGCCCTTATTCCCGCTGCCGGTCTAGGAACGAGATTTCTTCCGGCCACTAAAAGTGTCCCTAAGGAAATGCTAACCATCGTTGACGCCCCTATTATCTTTTATGTCGTCGAAGAGGCAGTTAAAGCAGGTATAGAGGATATCGTTCTTGTCGCTGGACGAGGTAAGCATGCTATTGAAGATTTTTTTGATACTTCGTATGAAGTCGAGGACAGACTTTTAAAAGACGGTAAGGTGGATTTATTGAATCGCCTAGAGCAAATTCGTAATATGGCCAACATTATTTCGGTTCGTCAAAAACAGGCCCTTGGTTTAGGTCATGCCGTTCATTCAGGTAAACGAATCATTGGTGATGAACCGTTTGCAGTTCTACTGGGCGATGAAATAACAGTAAATTTGAACAACCAAAGTTCAGCCACCGAAGATCTTGTTCGCGCATATGAAAAAACGGGCCAATCGGGTTTATCAGTTATGAAAGTAAATGATGATCAAGTTCCTAAATACGGAATTGCCGAATTTGAAGACGATAAAAAGAAAACTCTTTCACTGGGTTCAAATCAAAACATAGATTTTTATCGAGTGAAGAATCTTTTAGAAAAACCAAAAGCGTCAGAAACAAGATCTCGATGGGCTATTACGGGCCGTTATGTTTTTGATCCAAAAATTTTCAATATTTTGGAAAATCAAAAACCAACTAAGAATAATGAAATTCAACTAACTGATGCTATTTCTGAATTATTACGAAATGAAATCGTAAACGCATATCCGCTTCAGGGCGACCGATACGATGCTGGGGATAAACTTGGATATTTAATAACGAATATTGAATTTGCACTTAGAAACTCTGAATTGACTCAAGAACTTTCAGACTATTTAAAAGCACTAGTTAGTAAAATCGACAAAGGATCGTTCAAATGAAATTTTTTTTAATCTGCTTATTTTTCTCTCTGTTTTCGTTTGCTTACATTCCGCCTTTGAAAATGATTTTAGATCGCACATCTGAAAACGCAGGCGCTGGTGTCTATTCCATTGAAACAGAAGTTACTTTTTCAGATGGCACGAATGAAGCGTCTGTAAAAGAAAGCTGGCTGGTAGAGAACGAGCGAAATCTGCGCCTGACAGTCATTGGCTTGAAAGAACTTAAGGGTTTAAAGCTGACGTACGTGTATGAAAATGGTTTGAAGTGGGCAATGAAAGGCCAAAAACGCGAATCACAACCAGCTCCGCCAGAACTGCTTGAACGCTGGCATCACATTCGAAATGCCGATGCTTTAAATAATTTTTTAGTTCAAAACAAAATTATTACTGAATACAAAAAAGATAGTAAGCAATCACGTTCAGCGTATGAAGAAAGCATGGTTCACTTGGGCCGCACCGAAGGCGTTGTTAATTATGCTCTCGGCGAAAGTAACAAAGATTCATTGTTCCCAAAACTTTGGGTTGAGCAAGATTTTTTCGTCATCCGAAAGCTCAGACTCCCTTCGCAAGTAGAACTAGAATTTGAAAATTATAAATCGTATTCAAAAGGATTAAACTATCCAAAACATAAACTCGTTCGCTGGGGTCAAAACAAAGTCAGTATTAACACATTGTCTGTAGTTCCTAAAACAGGAAACCTGTCGGCGCAATTCGATCCGAAAAGCATCGATTCTAATAATCAATCAGAAATCCTTTACAATAATCCTTTAAAAACCCTTTTAGAAGAGTTTTACACCCGGTTTAGATGATACGGAAATACGCTCAAGTTGCAGTTGTTGCGCCTATCAAAGGGCTGCTGACATATCTAGTTCCCGAAGAGCTTAACCACCTTTCCGCCGGGAATGTGGTCAACGTTCCCCTGGGCAAAAGAAAGTGTCGTGGTATCGTATTCTCGATCACCGATCAGGCACCAGAAACTGAATTTGAAATAAAATCTTTAGATAGTATTGATCCCGAATATGAAGCGCACAGTATCGCACTCAGGTTGAAATGGATTCAATGGCTAGCGGAATATTACTTCCATCCGATTGGTTTAGTTGCTGATTTGGTTCTACCTCCGTTATCAAAAGGCAAAAAAAATGCGGCACGGAAACGCTCGCCCATTCCCGAATTTCCGCCCGAATCCCCTTTTGCACTGAATGAAGAACAAGAAACAGTTTACAAAGATATTGCCGCGGGAACAGGGTTTCAAACGCATTTATTATACGGAGTAACGGGATCTGGAAAAACTGAAGTATATCTTCACCTGTTTGAAAAAACACTGAAGGAGGGCAAAACTGGTTTGTTTCTTCTACCGGAAATATCGTTAACACCTCAGTTAGTTAATCGATTTGCCAAACGCTTTGGATCTAAAATCGCTTTGCTACATTCGCAGCTAACGGATCGAGAACGCACCCAGTTTTGGTGGGAAATGATCCAAGGGGAAAAGCAAATTCTAATTGGCGCCCGCTCGGCCTTGTTTTGCCCAGTTCCTAATTTAGGACTAATTGTTGTCGATGAAGAACATGAATCTAGTTTCAAACAAGAAGAGAAGTTAAAGTACCACGGACGTGATGTGGCGATTATGTTGGCCAAGGAAGTAAATTGCCCAATCATTCTGGGTTCGGCAACGCCTAGCTTTGAATCCTGGTTAAACGCCAGCAGGGGCAAATTTAAGCTGCACAGAATGACCAAACGTGTGGGTGATATTCAATTACCAGAGATAAAAATCATAGACTTAAAGGCTACGGCAGCGCGCTCTAAAGAATTAAAATTGCCGTTTTGGATGAGCGAAGAACTACATACAGAATTGCAAAATAATTTAGAAAACAAATTCCAGTCTGCCTTGTTTCTAAATCGCCGTGGCATGAGTCAGTCCATCATTTGCCCGATGTGCGGCTATACGAAAGAATGTCCAAACTGCGATATTAAACTTACGTTGCATGCGCACAACCATTTAGTTTGTCACTATTGCGACTACCACGAAAGCTTCAAGCAACGTTGCTCGGATTGCCACGAAGGAACCATGGAGCCGCTCGGCGTCGGCACCGAAAGTGTCGAGACTGAGATCAGCAAACTATTTCCTGACGCCCGCGTTCTGCGTATCGATCGCGATGAAATTCAAAACCGAATTGATTTAGAAAATGCGATCGAGAAAGTCGAAAAACAAGAGGTCGATATTTTAATCGGCACGCAGATGATTGCCAAAGGTTTAGATTTCCCAAATTTGAAATTGGTGGGTTTAGTACTTGCTGATGTTGGTTTTAACCTTCCCGATTTTCGAGCGGGAGAACGGGCCGTTCAACTCATCTTGCAAATGAGCGGACGCGCCGGTCGACATAAAAAGGAAAACGAACCTAATGGTGTCGTGATCCTGCAAACATTTAATCCTGAAAGTGAAATCGTTCAGATGGCCAGCAAATCGGATTATGAAATTTTCTGCGATTACGATTTGAAAAATCGCCAGATATTTACCTATCCTCCGTATGGCAAAATGATTTCGTTTCGTATTCAGTCTAGAGATTTAGATAAATCTCAAAAAACAGCCAGAATGCTGTCTGAGCGTTGTTTTAATTTAAAAGAGAAATCGGAGTCTTTTGATCAGATCCAAGTTTTGGGACCGACGGAATCCCCTATTGCCAAAATCCGCAATGAGTACCGCTTTCAAGTGATTTTAAAGGCTGATACTGCCGCCGTTTTACATCGATTTACTAAAATTGTTTTACAAAATGAAAAGTGGATTCCAACAGCCGTTAAACTCTACGCTGATGTTGATCCGATGAATTTACTCTGATTGATTCCTCATATGGTCAGCTAGTCTTGATAGGGCCGACATAAACATAGAATTAAATTCTGGAGGAGTCTGACATATTTCAAGTGCACGCGTCATACAAAACAACCATTGATCACGCTCGGATGTTCCAATGGAAAAAGGCAAATGGCGAGCTCGCAAACGCGGATGACCATATTTCTGTACAAACAAATCCGGTCCACCCAACCAGCCAGATAAAAATTCAAAAAGTTTTTGATTAGCGCGAGGCAAATCGGGATGAATTTTTAAGATACCCTCTGCTTCAGGGGCTTCCGACATAACTTTATAAAAAGCATCGACTATTTTTTTTAACTCAGCTTCGCCGCCAAGGGCTTGATACAGTGTGATTTCCAAAACAACCATCCTAAAAAATAAAAGGGCCCAACATTAAAATGTGGACCCTTGAATATAACGGAAGTTTTAATTCTTCAATAGAATTAACGGCAAACCTTTCTAACATCGATAAATTGCTTGATCGACTGGAACCGAGACGTATCCGCTTTATCGTTTACAAAACGACCACCGTTGCCTTTAATTTTCATTACGATACCCGAGCGATCGATTGAAAATAAGCCGTATGAATTAAATGACTTTCCAGTTTGGTTAAAACAGCTATTGATTTGGTAATCAACAACACCTTTATCTTGATAAACCAACTGAGTCGCATCCCAAGCTTTTAAAACACCTGATCGGCTAAGTGCTGCATTTACAATCGTAGTGTCACGATTGGGAACTACGCTAAATTCTTTAACGTCATCCATTAAAACTGATTTTTTAACTTTTACACATTGGCCAGCAAAATCGCCATCTACATTGTTAACCGCGATCAATTGTTTACCGCCATTACCAGATTTTGTGTAATAAACGACAGCTCTATCGGTTGGATGAATAGAGATTTTCAAATCAATTACGTCTTGATCAATTGTACATTTCAATTTGTTATCATCAGTGATTCGGATCAATTGTCCTGCAGACGTTAAAAGATACTGTTTAGCGCCGCGATCATTAGATCGAGCTTGTTTACATTCTTTGTATGATTTGCCGTCGCGAGGACAGTTTTTAATATCATCCGCAGACGCCGCTGTAGTAAAAGCAGAAATTAATAGTGTTGAAAGAACTAACATGATTTTGTGTGTGGTCATTTTGATCCCCCTAAATGGTTCGCGCACTAGTAAAGCGAAATCCGGGCCAGGTGAAAACGAATACATTCGAGGATGACTGGTGACAAAAAGGGAAATCTTGCTCATGGATCACTTTGGTGCACCAAATCTAGAAAAATTGAATGAAAATTAGTTACTTGTTAAAATTAAAGACAGGTTGTTAAAAAGGACGTATTTCATGAAAAAAAACATTGGTAATAGGGGGTTCAGCTTGGTTGAACTCTTATCCGTTGTCGCCATCATAGGTATTCTCGCTGTTATTGGCATCCCACAATATCAAAAGTTTCGGATTAAAGCCTTCCAGGCCGAAGCCAAAACTCAACTTGCTTCTATACATGGTGCAGAGCGAGTATTTCAACTCGAACACGGAACATTCCATGCATCATTGCAAGCTATTGGTTTTTCACCAATGGGCCGAGCCCGATACAATATTGGTTTTGGCTTCCATGATGCCGCAGCCACCACATCGAACACATATTTACCGCCAGTCGATTTAAACACTCTTAATACAAAGTCAATGTGCTCGGGTCCTTTTGGATTAGGTACAGATAGCAAATGTCAAATGGTCAACGACACACCTACCATTTCGAACTCAGCAACGGCAGCAAAGACTACATATATAGCCACGGCCGTTGCGTATGAAGAGCAACTTGTAGCCTCAAATCCAAATCCAACACTGTTTTCAGTTGCGGTTGATTACGCGTTAGGGACTGCGGCATTCGCGGGGACTTTGACTTCTCAAGACAGCCCGGTCACGCCTGCCTTTGTTTACGATAGCTGGGTAATTGATCAAGACAATGTCATAAGAAAGGCGTTGCTAACAGATTCGACCCTAGATTGCGAAAAACTTCGTACGTGCGGGCACAGTTTTGATGCAAGCAAATAAAAAAAGCCCAACTGATTAGGTTGGGCTTCATATCTCAATTTTTCAAATACAAAAACTAAATTAGTTTCTGAACAAGCTTTGGTTTGTAGATCCGTAGATAAATTGAATTTGTCTTAAACGGTTTTTTGAGCTTAATGCTTCAATTTCATCAGAACTAACTTCTTGCTGACCATCTACGATAGTAAGTGGCTGTTTATTTTTATCCATGAAGAATACGCCAGTTCCGTTTGAGTTACCTTTAAATGTATCAACACCAGAGTATGATTGTTTGTTAGCTTTTAAAATTTCATAAAACACTGGAGATCCACTAGTTGTTGCGCGGAAGTAATAAGCAGCACCTTTATCAGTAGACATATACGCGCGACCTTGGATTACTTTCATATCTTCGATACCTAAACCAGGACCTAGATCAAATTTAGTAACTGCACAGTTATTAGAAACTTGAACGATTGTTACATCGCCGCTCTCAAGAACAACAGCTTCCATTTTTTCGCCAAAACCTTGAACTTGTTTACAAGCAACGCCGTTAGATTTAATACGATCTACGTTATTGTTTGAAATTTTGCACTCATCTTGGATACGCTCAGCACATTTTTCGATATCTGCGCGTGATTGTTTAGCGTTTGCACCTAATGCAGCTAAAGTCATAAGACCTAATAATAATGATTTCATTTTTCTCTCCTCGTTTTTTAATGGCTTGCGCCTGTTTTGTTTCGTGAAGACATGATTGCGAAACGCAAACCATGAAAAATCTGCCTGTAAACGAAAATAGGCGTACTTAGATGTATTACAATGAGACACAAGACTGATAATGGGCGGCACAAGATCGAGGGGAACCCCGTTAAATGAAAAAGGCCCCTCAAGTGAGGAGCCTTCTTCGATATCTATTAATATATAGTCTCGCTAACAATTATCTACGGCAAAGGTATTCTTGGCTTTTTGGAGTGTTGTTACCAGAGTAAACACCGTTGATCATGATTTTGCAGTTTCCTTTGCTTGACCATTCGTAAGAGATACGACCTGGACGAGCTCCACAAAGATATTCTTGGCTTTCTGGAGTGTTTTGGCCAGTATAAACGCCATTAACCATGATTTTGCAGTTGTTGTTGTTTGACCATTCGTATGTTGTACGACCAGATGGGTATGTAGGGTAAGACGGTTGGCTGTGAGATGCGTAGCAAGCCCACCATTTTAAAACTACTTGTTTGCTTTCAACTACATAACCAGAACGTGTTGTTAATTGAAACTCAACCGCACAATCTTTGCCCAATTCTTTTTCCATTTTTTTGTTCAAAGTGTATGAAGAGCCCTCGAATTTATATGATTTTATTTCGCGACCGTTAGATACATCTACGAATCGAACGCGTGAACAATAGTCTTTGTTCACATTGCCAGTAAAGTTAAGAGCTAAATCGCCATTGACAGCTTGTCTTAATTGCACGCTACCGCCACATTGTGAAAGGCGTTTGCTGTCTAGATAGCTGCTATCTGCCATAGCATTAAATGCAACTAATGATAAAAGTGATAATAATAACGTTTTCATAATATTCTCCTAAAAGGGTTGTTTGGTTTTAATAACAAGCCAGAAGAATATAGAATTTATAAAAAATAGAAACTGTACTAACTTTGTACAGCAGAATTTACAAAAAAAGAAAAGACCCCCACCGAGGCAGAGGTCTTTTTAGATTTAATCTTAATTAAAATCTAGTGTCTAACTGCGCAATAGTAATCAGATACTAATCGACCAGTAAATGAATCATTGATCATCATTTTGCAGTTACCTTTGTTTGACCACTCATATTTCAAAGTAGTGCCTTTACCCATACCGTTGATTGGAGCGCACCAAGAATCAGATACATTGTATCCTGCATATTGGTAATTGATCATAAGCTTACAGTTTCCAGCATTAGAAATCGCGTAAGAATATGGGTTGTAGTCAGCAGCAAAAACGTTTACTGCAACAAGAGTAACAAGTGATAACAAAATAGCTTTCATAAAAACTCCTTAATAGGGTTGTTGGTTTGTTTGTGTGTTCGAGAGCAATAATAAATCAAATTTAAAAAAATAGAATTGTACAAATTTTGGTGAGCAATTCCTTCAACGTATTCTGCAAAAATTTTATCTTTGTCGTATTTTTTTTCAGGAATTATTTTCCAAATCAGCTCGAAAAACGCGTCTATAAAAAATTAAGCGGTCGCGAGGCATTTGGAAATTTTTACATGGAAAATCAAAATTTCTAAAAACCGCCGTATTTGGAATATGCAAAAAATTAATTCCTCAAATTATTATTTGTTTTTTAACGAAGCCCAGACCTCGTAAGGCTGACTCCAAGGGCTCGACCAAGATAAAAACCTTGATCTTGTTTTTGAATCCCCTCAAAATTATAAAATGGAAAAATGTCCTCGTTGCCAATTACAAGTAACCGAATTGCATGCTGTCGGTCCTGAATTCGAAGCACAATTACAAGCGCTTGGAGAAATGGTAACTGGCGCGATTTGCCTTGCCTGTAGTTCTGATTTACGAAAATTACTTACGCAAAGCCGAGGCGGCACACTACTGGCTCAAGAACGTGCTAAAGAATCGTATCGTTTAGATCTTTGGAAAAACCGGGTGGCTCTAATAAAAAAAGCGCGTGATTTCATGAGCTCTAAAAATTTTACTGCTGCCGCTGTTACGTATGAGAAGTATATTAAAGTTTTAGAAATTGTTTTTACTTTAAAAAAAGGCCAGACTCTTACACCGAAATTATTTAAAGATTCCGCACGTACCAGCGAGATCACTGTTGTTGCTTCTGTTTATTGGGATCTATTTCGTATTTACGACACCAATGATAAATATAATGATCGTCAGCAAATGGCCGGCAAACAATTAGCCTCGTTTATCCAGTACTCACCTATTTACCCTGACATCGTTAAAAAAGCCGAAGCTTTTGCCAAATCGGCAAAAAATCCAGGCATCGTGAAATCATTTATCAAAGAGGCGACTCAACAAAGACCTCGCTGCTTTATAGCAACTAGCACTTACGGAGATCCATTTTGCGAAGAAGTCGTGTATTTACGCCTGTTTCGTGACTATTTCCTAAGCAACAGTTTACTGGGCAGATGGTTCATAAAGGTCTATTATCGTGTTTCGCCGCCGGTCGCGGGTGTCATTGAGCGCCACCTTTTCCTACAAAAATGCAGTAATTGCCTACTGAATAGCGTGATTAAATGCATTAGACATATTTATTGAGTGACAGGATTTCCGTATCTTCATTACTTTGAAAGGTGAAGAAAGGATTTCTTATATGAGTCAACGTCATTACGATTACATTATTGTCGGCAGCGGATTACCGGGGTTGTTACTTGCTAGCACCTTGAGCCGTTTTACATCTAATATTGCTTTGCTCGAAGCGAACGAATCTTTTGGTGGCTGCCATAAGCGAATCGACAATGCGATGGGATCATTTGAAAATGGTCTTCGCTATTTCCCCGACACGGATTCTTCGCGTTCTGCATTGGAATTTGCAGAAAATGTGATGGGCTTAAAAGTACATGGCGAGCCTCAAGAATCGCCCGTTGTGTTTTTTGAAGGTGGCCAGTTTAAACCATTTTTAGGTTTTGGCGATGTTCATGTCGATTTCTATGACGAGTTAGCTTATTTCCTTTCTTCTTCCGAACTTCCTTTGAAATACCCTGTCTACGAATGGCCAAAACGTTTGATGGAAAACTTTAAAGGCGATTTCTTGCCTCGCTCAATCGTGACTCGTTTCCAAAGCGAAGGGACTCAAGTAAAAAGTGTCTTGATCAACGGAACTAAAACACTTCATGCGGATCAATTTATTTTCTGTGGTTCGTTCAAAGACCTTAGCGTGTTGTTACCAACAGACACGTTGTCTTCTCGTGCAAAAAATAAGCTAAATAAAACCAATTATTGGACATCTATTTGTTTAGATATTTTGCATTCGGCTCCGTTTGAAACCAGCCATAAATATCACGTGCTGAATGGTACAACTCAAGATGAACTCGGTCCTTGTTTTGGTAAAGTCTATGCACCCAGTGAATCCACCCAGTTTTCACAATGGATTTCATTCGTTGATGATGAATTATCAGACGATTCTGAAGTCACGGCGCATGCTCTAAAAAAGATGAAAAGACAGATTAAACGCGCCTACCCAACAGCCCTAGATAATCCCTTGTCTGAGCGCATTTTCGTTTACTCGAATTATGCTGGCGATGGCGTGCTAAAAGTGAATGAGAACCAAACTATCGCGGGGTTAGACAATCTTTGGATCGCGTCACCAACCATCAATCCAAACAAAAATATGGTCGGTGCTATTAAACAAGCAGAGCTCATTCTTGCGAGTTTGGGTTTTACAGCAGAAAAACAGGCTGTTGAGAATTCGGCACACGAGGCTAATTTAATTTGACTCTAAAGTAACATTTAGGAATACAATCCTTCCAACAAAAGGGGGGATTTATGAAAAATAATTTTCTATTCCTAATTGGCTTACTCTTTGTCTCTACAGGCTTTTCACAAACTACCAACAGCAAGCTTCCTGCGCTGAAAATTGATCAATCTAATATCACAGTGTCTGGCGTGTCTTCTGGCGGCTTTATGGCTGTTCAACTGCACGTAGCTTTATCTACGGTATTTAAAGGTGCAGCTTCAGTGGCTGGTGGTACTTACTGGTGTGGCGAAGGCAATTCTGCAACAGCTCAAGACAAATGCATGAAGCATCCGGAAAAAATCAAAATAGAAACATCGATTAACCAAGCGCTGGCCGAAGCCAAAGCTGGTAACATCGAAAACTTAAGCAATTTGAAAAACTCAAAAGTTTATATTTTCTCGTCCCCTAAAGATACGGTTGTTCCAAAACTAAATAGCGATCGTTTGTACGAGTTTTATGCGAACTTCATTCCTAAAAACCAAATTGTTTACCAAAACACTGTTAATGCTGGCCACTCTTGGGTTACTAATAGCTACGGCAACTCATGTGCATCAGAAAGTATTCCCTATATCAACAATTGTAATTACGATATGGCCGGCGATATTTTAAAATTATTTTATGGTAATTTAAAAGTAAGTCGCGCACCTAAGGCTGTTGTAAACGCGCAGCTTTATCAATTCGATCAAACAGAATTCCAAACTCAAAATTCGGCTCTTTATAATTTTGGTTACATTTATGTTCCCAAAGCCTGCATGGAGAGTCGCCGAAGCAGCACTATGGATGCGTGTAAACTGCACGTAGCTCTTCACGGTTGTTTACAGAACCCAGGCATTGTCCAAGATAAATTCGCGGTTAATTCAGGTTTAAACACATGGGCTGAAGCAAACAACATCGTTATCCTATACCCTCAAGCCAACGCTGTATCGGGCAACCCGTACGGATGCTGGGACTGGTTTGGTTACACGGATAAAAAAACGTATGCTAACCGAAACGGACCGCAAATCATTGCAATCCAAAAGATGGTTTACCGCCTACTTGGCAAATTCTAAGACATTACAAATCTGATTTTGAAAATGCTGGGTCTTGCGAAAGCAGACTCAGTTTTTTAGACTGGGTATTTAATTCTTTAGCTGAATACCGCGTGATCCAACCTTTACGTTCGCCTATTAAGTTTTCAATCATCGGCCGTAAATGCTCCCGTTTATAGGGAACAGAGCCGATTTTATTCAAATACAGCTTCGATAAATTCTGCTTCATTTCTTTCTCACTAAAAACGTAGATATCCATATCAAATGTTCTATCTTCATGAGTAAAAAGCATCGGCACTTCGATTTTATCTGTCGGATAGACGACATGCAAAGGCCTAGACAATAAATCGGCTTCGCCCGGTTTATTCATTTTCATTCGGATCGCTAAAAAAGTGGCGCCCTTTTTTAAATACCTTTTTTGTTTATCGATGGGCATTGGGTTGAATTTGTTTTTAGAAAGCCAATTGTTCAGCTCAGTACCGCCGTTTTCCTTTAGGATCTCGATAGGTTGTATTTCAAAGCCACCTACTTGAAGCTTGTCGTGTACTTTAATCCCTGCACCACCTGACGCCGCCAAATTTGGCCCCCCTCGTCCCTTTTGCATACCATCGGTCATATAAGATGAAAAAAGCTGGGAAAGCTCTTGAAACAGAGGCCCGTCCACCTCTTGATAGCTAGAAGGCAGACTTGGAAATGGCAAAACCCAGGCAATTTCTTGTGGGAATTTTTTGGCGCTCAACTGAGTCCTTAGGACCATATGGCCACTCTTGCCGTCGTGATATACAAAAAATTCCTGCAAACCTTCGGTTATCTTGATTTTATCGCTATCTGAGTAATGAAGGCAGGCCTGTGAATGTGGAGTTGCAAGAACTAATAATAAAAGGGAATTGATAAATAATTTCATATCCCTAGATGGTAATGAAACTCCTTGCCTAGGGCAAAATGTTCGTGTTAGCTATCCAACCAAATACTCACTTCGAGTTACTATCTGGTCCCGAAAAAAACGGGTGCTACTTTAGGGAGAAATCGTTGAAATATCAACAACCTAAAGCTCTGATTCGAAGGCGGAATAACCAGTAAAGGAGAGTCCATGGCTCAAGTAACCATGAAAGAAATGTTAGACGCAGGGGTGCACTTCGGTCACCAAACCCAGCGTTGGAACCCTAAAATGAAGAATTATGTATACACTGCTCGCGGTGGTATCCACATAATCGACCTTCAAAAAACAGTCGTAAAAGCTAATAAAGCTGCGGAATTCGTAAAAGATGTCGCTGCTAACGGTGGAAAGATTATTTTTGTTGGAACTAAAAAACAAGCGGTAGAGCCTATTCAAGAAGCTGCTTTCCGTTCAGGCCAATTCTTCGTTACAAAACGTTGGTTGGGTGGAATGATGACTAATTTCGAAACGATCAAGTCATCAATCGATCGCCTAAAACGTATTGATCAAATGAAAGAAAAAGGCGAATTCAATTATTTTTCTAAAAAAGAACGCGCTAAAATCGAAAAAGAATACTTAAAACTTTCTGAATACCTTAACGGTATCAAAGACATGAAAGAAAAACCAGCTGCGATGTTCGTTGTTGATTTGCCTAAGGAACACATTGCGGTTGCTGAAGCTAAAACTTTGAAAATCCCAGTAATCGGTATCGCAGATACAAATTCAGATCCAGAATCTATCGAATTTGCTATCCCAGGTAACGACGATGCTATCCGTTCAATCAAATTATTCTCTACTTTAATTGCTGATGCTTACATCGAAGGCGCTAAAGTTTGGGAAGCTAAATTACGCACTATGACTGACAAAGGCTCTGATGCTCCTACTGCTGAAAAAGCAGAACGTGGCGAAAGATCTGAACGTCCAGCTCAACGTAAACCACGTCCAGGAACTGGCGGCGGCGAACGTAAAGGCGCGGCTCCAGCTGCAGATGCTGCTAAGAAATCAGCAGGTCCTGAAGTTGTTAAAGTTCAAAAACAAAGAAAACTGGTTGCTGCGGGCCTAGCAGACGAAGTTGAAATTCAAGCTGAGCTTGAAACGCCGTCTGAAGAAGACAGCAAAGATCAAGAGTAAATATCATAGGCTCGAAGACATCGATCTTCGGGCTTTTTTTTTCAAATTTAAATATTATCAGGAGTCGTTATGACTATTTCAGCCTCAATGGTTAAAGAATTACGCGAAAAAACAAATGCCGGTATGATGGATTGCAAGAAAGCTTTAGAAGAATCTAAAGGTAACTTCGATGCCGCTATCGAATGGTTACGAGTAAAAGGCCTTTCTGCCGCTTCAAAAAAAGCTGATCGTATTGCAGCTGAGGGTGCGGTTTACACAGAAAAAACTGGAAAAACAGGTGTTGTTGTTGAAATCAACTCTGAAACAGATTTCGTAGCTCGTAACGATGGCTTTAAAGATTTCGTTAAAAATATCGCTGCCCATGTAGCTCACACTAACGAGCAAGTGGCTATCCTTGAACAAATCTACCACAAAAATCCGTCTCAAAAGATTGGTGATTTACTAAAAGAAACAATTGCGAAAATCGGTGAAAACATCGTTGTTCGTCGTGGCGTTAAATACACTGAAGCCGCTAACAGCTACGTTCATACATACACACATGGTGAAGGTAAAATTGGCGTTCTAGTAGAAGTAACTGCAGAAAACGCAGCTCACGCTAGCAGCGCAGATTTGAAAACGTTTGCACAAGACGTTTCTCTTCATATCGCAGCGATGAACCCAATGGCATTGTCTCAAGATCAAATTGCTCCAGAAGTTGTTGCAAAAGAAAAAGAAATCTTAAAAGCAAAAAACTTGGAACAAGGTAAAAAAGCAGAAATGATCGACAAAATCGTTGAAGGTCAAATCCGTAAATTCTTGGCAGAAAATTGCTTGCTAGAACAACAATTCGTAAAAAATCCAGATTTGAAAATCGCTGACTACGCTAAAGAAACTAGCAAAAAAGTGGGTTCAACTGTGACTGTTAAGCGTTTTGTTCGTTATGAACTTGGCGAAGGTATCGAGAAAAAATCGACTGACTTTGCAGCTGAAGTAGCCGCACAAGTAAAAGGACACTAGTTTGAAAGAACCCGTTTATAAGCGAATTCTATTAAAGCTCTCTGGAGAGGCGTTGGCAGGAAAAGCAGGAACCGGTATTAACACTACCGTGATCAAGCAAATTGCCGAAGACGTCTCTGCTGCCTATAAAACAGGTATTCAAATTGGTTTAGTAATTGGTGGTGGTAATATCTTTAGAGGTGTTGCTGCCAGTGCTGAGGGTATGGATCGCGCTAGCTCTGATTATATGGGAATGCTTGCGACTATGATTAATGCCTTAGCGTTACAAGATGCTCTTGAAAATGCCGGCGTTCCTACACGTGTACAAAGCGCTATCGCAATGGCAGAAATCGCGGAACCTTATATCCGTCGCCGTGCTATTCGCCACCTTGAAAAAGGTCGTTTAGTTATTTTTGGCGCGGGCACAGGAAATCCATATTTTACTACGGATACTGCGGCCTCATTGCGAGCAATGGAAATCAACGCACAGATTATCATGAAGGCGACTAAAGTAGACGGTATTTATGATAAAGATCCTATGAAAAATCCTGATGCGAAAAAATACGATCGCATCAGTTATATTGACGTATTAAACCAGGGCCTACAGGTCATGGATTCAACGGCAATCAGTTTATGTATGGATAATAAATTACCTATTATGACTTTTGATTTGATGAAGTCGGGTAATATTTTGAAAGCCGTAATGGGCGAACAGATCGGTACGATTGTTCAATAGTTACAGCTCAATAGTGACTTTTCAGTATTAACTGAATTTTTGGGGGTATAAAATGGTTCAAAATGTAAAGAAAGCCGCTCAAGATAAAATGGATAAAGCCATTAAAGCGTTTGACGATGAATTAAAAAAAGTTAGAACCGGCCGAGCACAAGTTTCAATGTTAGATAACGTTCGCGTTAACTACTATGGCCAAATGGTTCCACTTTCACAGGTAGCTTCTATTTCCACACCAGATCCAAGATCATTTATGATCGCACCTTGGGAAGTAGCTATTTTAAAAGAAATCGAACAGTCGATTGTAAAAAGTGATTTAGGCATGGCTCCAATGAATGACGGCAAAGTTGTTCGTTTGAAAGTTCCAGATCTGAATGAAGAACGCCGTAAAGAACTTGTTAAACAAGTTAAGAAAATTGCTGAAGATATGCGTGTTGCAATCCGAATGGCTCGTAGAGATGCAAATGATGAAGTGAAAAAAGCTCTTAAAGATAAAACTATTTCTGAAGATGAATCAAAAAAATCAGAAACAGATATCCAAAAGATGACTGACGATTTTATCAAAAAAATCGACACGGTTTCTGCGGAAAAAGAAAAGTCTCTTCTAACCGTTTAGGCTTTACCATTTAATGAAAATTCCAAAACACTTAGCAATCATTATGGACGGCAATGGACGATGGGCAGAACAGCACCATCGCCCGCGCGTTTATGGTCACGTAAAAGGCACTCGGGTTGCTAAAAATATCATTCAAGAATGTTCGCGCCTGGGGGTTAAATATTTAACTTTGTACGCATTCAGCACTGAAAATTGGATGCGTCCACAGGCAGAAGTAACTTTCCTGATGAAGATCCTTAGACGTTACTTAAAAAAAGAAACTCAAAATCTAATCAAAGAAAACATTCGTTTCACCGTAATTGGCGAAATCGATCGTCTTCCAGCCGATGTTGCTTCTTCTGTTATCTCGGCTATGGCTGCGACAGAGAAATGTAATGGACTGAACCTTGTTTTTGCTATCAGTTACGGATCAAAACAAGAAATCACTAATACCGTAAAACACTTGGCAGAAAAAATAGCGGCCGGTGAAATGACCGCCGATCAAATTGATGAGGCCACAATTCAGTCTCACTTATCAACAGCCGGAACGCCAGACCCTGACTTGATCTTAAGAACCAGTGGCGAGCAAAGATTAAGTAACTTTCTTCTTTGGCAGGCCGCTTATTCAGAATTTTATTTTACTAATCAACTATGGCCAGACTTCACAGTCGCAGATTTGAAAACTGCATTTGAAGACTATGGCAATCGACAACGTCGCTTTGGAAAAGTAGCCCAAAAAAATGAAATCACTCTTAACTAGAGCGTCCTCTGCCATTGTTGCCGTAATCACAATTTTCCTTTTGTATTATTTTTTAGAAAAAAATGGACTCAAAGTTTTAGTCTCATTCGGGGTTTTAGTCGGCAGCTATGAGCTAATGAAGATGCTGATGAAAGATTCAGATTCTAAATCTAATAAATTTGCTTTCTATAGTTTGCTTGTTTGTATTTTTGGGTTGTGCAGTTTTTTTCCCGGCACATCCGCACTTATTTTTGCCTTTGTTTCCATCGTATATCTGCTGTTTAGTATTTTGATTCTACATAAGTTTGAATCGTTAGAAGAGCTTCACACGTTTCAATCTAAAAGTATCATGGGCTTTTTCTATATGGGATTGCTTCCAAGTTTTATGATACAGATTTTAGATCTGCCTCATGGAATGATTTGGTTTATAGCCTTGTTAGGGATCGTGTTTGCGGGTGACATCGGCGCCTATCTCGTAGGCTTGAACTTCGGTAAAAACAAGATCATGCCGCTCGTTTCTCCGAAGAAAACGGTAGAAGGATCTATTGGCGGTATTTTATTTTCCATTATGACGGCTCTAGTTCTGTCGTTTTACTTACCCCATATCAACCCGATTGCCTTGATACTACTAGCTATCCCGACTTCGGTAGTGGCTCAGTTCGGAGATTTTTTTGAGTCAGTAATCAAGCGCGTCGCCGAAGTGAAAGACTCAGGCAAAATCATGCCTGGTCACGGCGGAGTGTTAGATCGCGTGGATGGTGTTTTATTTGCTGCGCCAGTGATTTTATTCGGAGCTAGTGCTTTAGAAGGCCTACTGACTTAGACCTAAGTCCTTGCCAAATTTCAAATTACACAATGAAGATTTCTTAGATATAATTAAGAGATGGAATTAATACTTAGCTATTTACACTCGGGCTTTACTCAAGTTTTTTCTTTTATCGTACTTTTAGGAGTTCTGGTTTTTGTCCACGAACTGGGACATTTTCTGGTAGCACGCTGGTGCGGGGTACGTGTTGAAGTTTTCAGTTTGGGTTTCGGAAAGAAAATCTTTCAATATAAAAAAGATGAAACTACTTACGCCATTTCTATTATCCCCTTAGGCGGCTACGTAAAAATGTTCGGCGAACAACCTGGTGAGACAATCCCGGCGTCTGAACGACCTTTTTCATTCTCACACAAAAAAGTCAGTCAGCGCATAGCCGTTATTTTAGCCGGTCCGTTGATGAATTTAATTTTCGCATTCTTTATTTTCATGATCGTAAGCTCATTAGGCGAGTTAGTTAAAGCTCCCGTCGTTGGCGAAGTACAACCACAGTCAGCCGCAGAAAAAGCCGGTTTCAAACCTGGCGACCGCATTATGTCCGTGAATAATGAAGCCGTAAAAACTTGGGACGATTTCCAAGATGATCTGGATAAAAACTTAGATTCAAGCGTAGCTATCGCAGTGGAGCGTGAAAATACGAAAGAGCAAGTTAAGCTAGATATCCCTGTAAAAGCAAAAAAGAATCCAAATGTAGTGTCTTCAAAGAAAATGATTGGAGATATCGATGGGTTAAATTTATTCTCTTACGCAGCTGTAATCGCTGTCTCGCCTAGCTCTCCTTTAGCTACTGCCGGTATCATCAGCGGCGATCGTGTTAGTAAGGTTAACGGCGTAGATATTTTGAATTTTCGCGATCTGGCACCAGAACTAGACAAACTCTATAATGTTGCCGGAGCTACAAAGCCTGCGAAACTAAAAATAACAATTGCTAGAAACGAAGGCGACCCTAAAACTAAACTAGAAAAAGAGTTCACGATTACGGGCCTTGATACTTCAAAACCCGTCACTCTAGATACTTTGAAGATCGAATCTACTCAATTGTATGTCGATCGTGTAATGCCAGATTCACCGGCACAGGCCGCAGGAATGTTAAAAGGCGATCGCATTGTTTCTATCAACGGCAAAAAGTTAGAAGTGTGGGAGGATATTCTAAACAATATTAAATCTTACGAGGGCAACGGCAAAATTACTATGGAAGTTCTTCGTGGGACCGAGACCGTTAAAGTAGATGTTATTCCTAATATGACGACGCACATGACTCCGCATGGAACAGAAGAAAAACGTTTCACAATCGGCATCAGTCCTTACTTGATGTACGCGGCTCCCGAGACCGTTTTGCTTAAATCGACCGATATCTCATCGATCGTGAAACGCTCTGCCGACCGCACTTGGGATGTTTCTGTGATGACCGTTTTAAGTTTTGTAAAACTCCTGAGCGCAGAACTATCACCAAAAAATATTGGTGGCATTTTTTCTATCGCGCAAGCCGCTAACGAGACATTCAAAATCGGTTTAGTCGCGTTTTTGCAAATGATGGCATTGATCTCGATCAACTTGTTTATCTTGAATTTACTACCGATCCCGATCTTGGACGGCGGTCATTTAGTGTTCTACTTTATCGAAGCGATTAAAGGATCTCCGATGAGCATAAATAAAATTGAGCTCGCTCATAAAGTCGGAATGATTTTACTTTTCAGCTTGATGGTTTTTGCGCTATTCAATGATTTCCGACGTATGCTCGGCTTTATGTAAATGAAAATACTTGCCTTAGAATCCTCAACGGCCCACGGAAGTGTGGCCCTATTAGAAGACGATGATGTGAAGTTTCAAACATCATCGCGTGAACAAAAAAGTCATAGCGAAATCATTCACACATTTATTGAACAGGGCCTAAAGCAACTCCAATGGAAAATTGCGGACATAGATTTGTTTGCGTCCACAATCGGACCTGGAAGTTTCACTGGAATTCGCGTTTCTATTAACTCGGCAAAATCATTTGCGTTTGTTTTTAATAAACCGATCATCGGCGTAGATTCCTTGCTGAACATGGCCCACGTGAATTTAGAAATTTTAAAATCCTCTAAGGAATCTCAGACAATTACGTGCATGATCAACGCTTATAAAAATATGGTTTATCTTGGACAGTACTCTGTTAAAGACGGAAAAATCGTGGTCACCACCGAGCCCACTGTAGTGCGCGTGCAAGACTTAGGAAACGTGATCAAAGACAAAACCCTAGTCGTCGGTGATGGGTACACGGTGTATGAGCCCCACTTTGGTGATCAAATCAAACCTTTGTCCCTTAGACCAACCGGCCTATCTGACTTTCCTACTGCGGAAATGACCGGCAGACTAGCCAAGCAAATGTGGACCGAGAAAAAGTCCAACTCAACCTTTGAATGGAATTTGGTTCTACCCCTTTACCTCCGCGCCTCAGAAGCCGAAGAGAATAAAAAGGGTATTAAATACACACCACTATGAGGTTCACATGGAATTAGTGAATAAAACCGGTTCGTCGGAGACGAATAAAAAAAATATCTGGGCAGTTCAATCTGGCAAAGGCGGCGTTGGAAAAACGTTTGTCACATCAAGTTTGGCACTGACACTTTCTAAATTACAATACAGCGTACTCGTCATCGACTTAGATTTAAGCGGCGCAAACATTCACACAGCGCTCGGCTTGAATCCATCACATTTAAATTTGCGACACTATCTTGAGGGACAAAAAGACATTTCTCAAATTATCATTCCTACTTCGTATCCTAAATTGTCTTATATCCAAGGCATCTGGGATTCTTGGTTACCTTTTAATTTTAATGAATTTGACGAACAGAAATTTTTCACAGATTTGCGCGCTCTTGATTTCGATTATATTCTTATCGATTTTGGGGTAGGTTCATTTGAAAAATATTTCAACCTATACTTGGAATGCGATGAGAAAATTTTGGTTTCTTCGCCGGAACCTACTAGCATCGAAAAGAATTATCGTTTTATCGAAAGTTACATTTGCCAAAATTTAAAAAGCAAATCAACTCCCGAGGCGTTTGCAAAGTTAATCTCTACTCTAAGAGAGTTCCGTCATAAAACTTTAGATAAGCCATTTTCTTTCAAAACATACTTAAAAGAAAATGAAGGTTTAACTCTTGAGCCGTTTAATAAATTGAATCGTGAGCCTATTAAATTAATTTTGAATGGCATTCGTTCGCACTCAGTTTCTGATTTAGGATACTCAATCAAAAGCGTTTGCAATAAATACTACGGTTTACATATCGAGTACGTTGGGTTTCTAGAATTCGACAACTCAGTTTGGCAATCGATCAAAAATCGCGAGCCCGTGTTGATTTCTCAACCGTTCACTCCGGTCGCTGGTCAATTCTTAAACATCTGCAAAAATTTAACCGAACCAGAAAATCTGCGCGCTGTTGTCTAACAACTTGGATCTGGGTTTACTGACCCAGACCAAAGACTGACAATTCAGCTTAAATTGATTTAAAATGATTTGATCTTGAACTCCCTGTACTTAAATCGATATAATTCTAGATAAGGAAAATATTAATTTAAAGGATTTAAATTAGGGCAGCCTTATATGAAATCAAACTTTTATGAAATTTTAGAACTTACAACAAACGCCGCTCAACACGAAATTACGACTGCGTATGAGCGAGCCAAAACGACCTATTCAGGCGATAACCCTGCTATCTACACCATCTTTAGCGATCAAGAAGCGCGCGAGTTATTATCGATGATTGAGGAAGCTTACTCAATTTTGGGGAACAAAACTCTGCGAAATATTTATGATCAACGATTGCTAGGTCATTCAAAAATAAATGCCGAAGATCTAACTTATGATTCAATTTTAAATGCTAGTCGTTTAATTTTCCAAGACTCCAAAGTAGATACTAAAAAAGCGTCATTTGTTCGCAATGAAGAGTTGGAAAAGGAAATTTCAGAATGCGCTAACTGGAATGGCGACATGCTAAAGAAAATTCGCGAATACAAAAATGTGACGCTTGAAAAGTTAAGCGAAACTATCAAAGTGAATTCATTCTACATCAAAGCCATCGAGGCAATGACTCCGAACAATTTACCGGCTCCTGTTTTTGTTCGTGGTTATGTAATCCAAATGGCAAAAGAGCTTGGTTTAAATGGCAAAACCGTTGCTGACTCTTACATGAAAAACTATAGCAAAGCGAATTAACCACAATGGCAGAGCGACTTGTTTTTATCGTCGCTGATTCTGCTGCAGATTCCCGATTAGACAAATACCTATCTCTACAAAGTCCGATTTCATCGCGATCTCGGGCCGAATATCTAATTGATTCAGGTTTGGTGACCGTCAATGGAAAACCTTCCAAATCATCCTACAAACTTAAAATCGACGACAAAGTCGAAGTTGATTTCCCTGCTCCCAAATCAACGGAAATCAAACCTTTTGAATTTCCGCTGGATATTCAGTTCGAAGACGACGATATTATCGTAGTCAACAAGCCGCCGGGCCTTGTAGTTCATCCCGCTGCTGGACATGAGAACGATACTCTCGTAAATGCTTTGATGGCCCATACTAAAAACCTTTCGATGAAATTTGGTGAAGATCGGCCGGGTATCGTCCATCGTATTGACAAAGAAACCAGTGGATTACTGGTTGTTGCGAAAAATGATTTCTCTCACCAGCATTTAAGTGATCAGTTTAAAGCACGCTCGATTAATCGTCTCTATGAAGCTGTCTGCATCGGCGAGCCTAAGCAATCCGAAGCTAAAATTACCTCTATTATTGCTCGTCATCCAAATGACAGAAAACGATTTGCTTCGGTAAAAGATACGCGAGGAAAAATAATTACAACACCTAATGAAGATATCACGATCGGAAAAATTGCGATTACTAGTTATAAAGTTTTGAAAAGCAAAACGACGGCGTCGTTAGTTCAGCTTAAGCTATTCACCGGACGAACTCATCAAATCCGCGTGCATATGTCTGAACTAGGACACCCGCTTCTTGGAGACAAGTTGTATTCCGCCGAAGCGGCCTCGAAAAAAATTGCGGGTGAAATGAAACTGGAAGCCGAAGCAATGAATCGGTTCTTGTTGCACGCGAAAGTTTTGGGTTTCATTCATCCTAAAACGGAAAAGGAAATGAATTTCGAAGTCGACTGGCCAACTCAAGAAAAAGCATTTATCAAAAAGTGGTTTCCATGATTCAAAAAGCAAAAGGTCTTTTCTTTGAAGACGACAAGATCGAAATTTTTTTCGGCAATAAATTTTACGCGCTCACAGACCTTACTAGTTTAAAGCCAACTGGCGTACACACGGTTAAACAAACTCACAGTGATATATTTCACGTAGTTACTCGGCCCGAGCCGGTTCACCCACAGCCCGAAGGGGATGCTTTAGGTACTAACGTTCCTAAACAATATCTAGCGATTAAAACCGCCGATTGCTTGCCGGTGATGATTCACGATTCAGACAACAACCGCGTCGCCGCCATTCACGCCGGTTGGAAAGGCGTTGCGATCGGTATTGTTCCAAAAACAGTAAAACAGTACTTTGAAAATTCTAAAACACTAAGACTCTTTATCGGCCCACATATCATGAAGGAATCATTTGAGATAAAAAACGACGTACTTGAGCAGCTTAAAAATTCCCTACCCACAAACACATGGCCGAAAGTAGACATTGAAACAAAAGGTGATAAGTTCCATATCGATCTAACCGAGATCGTAGAATTTCAAATCAAATCCCAGTTCCCGAATATTCAATTCACAGTTGAGAAAGCCAACATCGACACCAAAATCACCGAAGACTACAACTCATTCCGCCGAGATTCGACAAACGCCGGCCGAAACATCTCCTACATCCGCTTAAAATAAAAAAGCCCCAACAAAATGTTGAGGCTCCCAATTGACGTTTTGCGTTTCAAAAAGGCAGCAGCTGCCTTTTTTCTATCTCCAGCGAGCTGCGCTTGAGTTTAGGATTTGTACTGTTTTTGCTACGTTTAAGCGACCGCCAGATACCGTTACACCTTTTAGTGATGGTAGTTGGTCTACACCAGCTAACATAGCTTGTTTAAGTGCTAGGACTGCAGGTCCCGGGTTTGTGTAGTATTTTTGGATGAACTGTTCGTTCGCCGCCGCGTGGATCAATGCAATCGCGCCCGCCACATGAGGAGTCGCCATTGAAGTTCCAGTTAGGTTTGAATATTTGTTACCAGGAACAGTTGAAAGAATGTTTGTTCCAGGAGCACCAAGATCGATAGTGCGTGCGCCGTAACCAGCTTGTGGGTACTTGGCATTTTCTTTTGTCGTGTTAGTAACTGAAACGATATACTCAGACGAGCAACCTGTTGGTACGTCACCTTGTTGATCGACGTTTACGTTGTTGTTCGCAGTTGCTGCTGCGGACAAGATACCAAGTTGACCCATTTGTTCATATAGATCATTCCAAACTGGGAATTCACCTTTTTTGCAATCCGCATTGTCGACACCGAAGCTAGAGTTTGTAGCTACGATATTAGCACCACGTTGACCTTTAGAATTGTACCAAAGTTTTTTCTGCTCGATTACATAGCTGTAAGCTTTCGCTACCGTTGCTGTAGTTCCAGATGCACCTTGAACCGCCATGATTTTAACATTCCAGTTAACACCTGAAACGCCCCGACCGTTGCTGCCTTTAGCACCGATAGTTCCCATTACGTGAGTACCGTGCATGTCTGAAGTGATATTTCCAGAATTGTTAAATGCATTCCACCCGTAAACGTCATCGATGAATCCGTTAGCATCATCATCTTTACCGTTATTTGGAATTTCGCCGCGATTTACATAGATATTTTCGCGTAGGTCTTCGTGAGTTAAATCAAAGCCGCCGTCTACAACAGCAACTACGATATCACGTCCGCCTTTATCTTTCCCCCCAGTTGTAACATCCCAAACTGCGGCCGCATTGATACCTGATCCTTCGATCATGTCCCATTGTTGATTAAACAAAGGATCATTTGGAAGACCTCTCATTAAATTAAGTGGAGCACGCAAAAATACGTAATGATTAGGTTGTGCGTATGAAACTCCTTTGACTCGGTATGCCGAACCTAGAGCTTCCTGAGTCGTCGCTTTACCTTTAACTAAATACAGATTCAAAGTCGTTGAAACGACTTCTTTAACTTGAAGCCCTTGAGCCTGAAGTGCCGCTACGGCGTATTGTGGATTATATGTCCCTTGGAAACGCACGATAAACTCGCCCGCTACATTCTGTCCTTGTCTGATCGTTTGTGCTTGCACTGATGTGTGTACACCAACTGCTAAAATGATTGTTAATAACGCAGAAAATAATTTCATGGTAAAACCCCCCGTGGTCGAAACCTGCCGACACGCTATTTGCTAAGTAGTTGTTTTAGCAAATTTAATTTCGGCTAAGACGCGAAGCCAATTTTTATACAACCTATAAATTTTTCTCATCATAATGCGAAGCGGCTTTTTTCAGTAATTTGTCTTGTATTTTTACTCTACAAAAGATTAATAAAATCGAACCTTTACGTATCATTTCAGGAGGACCATTGTTGATTACTACTTTGCGTATTAAACTTTTCGCTCTAGCGATGTTATTTTTGTCGGCCGCTTTATCTAAACCGAATCTCAAACCAATTAACTCAAACGAACTTGATCAACAGTTCCAGAAGTCGATTTACTTCTTGTTAAAGAACACTTCGCCGGCTGATGGTGTTCGTGGTTCCGTAATCGCAGCACCTTCGCGCAGTCACCCTGATTATTACTATCACTGGGTTCGCGATGCTGCTTTAGTTACAGAATCGCTTTTGAATTTGTATGTTGATCCTCGCTATAATAATTCGCCACTTAAAGCACAGATTAGATCTTTCTTAATGGATCACATGAATTTTAATTCTAAAATTCAGATCTCAAGCCAATCGGGAAATGGTTTAGGCGAACCGAAATTTTGGGTTACCGGTCTTCCGTTCTTGGGTCCTTGGGGCCGCCCTCAAAATGATGGACCAGCACTTCGCTCCATCAATCATGCGCGTATTTTAAGTATTGCTCTTAGTGAAAAATGGCCAGAAGCTGGCCAACTAGTCCCGTTCTTGTACTCGGCGAAAATCCCTGCGGATTCGCTCATCAAACGTGACACTGAATTTGTGGCTCACCACTGGCGCGAACCAAACTTTGACCTTTGGGAAGAAGTTTATGGCATGCACTTCTACACATTGCTTGCTCAAAGAAAATCAATGTTGTTCGGTGCTTCGGTAGCGACGGCTTTTAAAGATCAAGGTGCGGCTCATTTCTATTCCACTCAAGCTACACAAATTACAAACACACTTGAAAGTTTTTGGGCTCAAGGCAAAGGCTTTATCGATGCGACTAAATATGTTCAACGTGGTCGCAACAAATCGCAATTAGACTCAGCTGTTTTACTTGCTGTTCTTCACTCTGAAGTTGAAGGCACTCGTTTTTCTGTCAACGATCCTCGCGTTTTAGCTACGTTCTTAAGCTTGAAAAACTCATTTAATTCTATTTACACAATCAACAAAAACTTGGCCTACGGAACAGCGATCGGTCGCTATCCAGAAGATACGTACGATGGTTACGTAACTAATTCTCGTGGTAATCCATGGGTGTTATCAACAGCAGCTGGCGCAGAGTATTTGTATCGTTTGATGATGAGCTATTTGAAAACAAAACAAATCCAAATCAACGATTACAACAGGGCTTACTTCGCAGATCTAAGCGGCAATTCACAATTGAAATCAGGACAAGTTCTGTCTCCGATAGATCGGACGTATTCACTGATTATAAAAGGTCTTTTCGTAGAAGCCGATGGTTATTTATCTCGTGTATTGTTCCACCGTAATGCGGATGGGTCTTTATCTGAGCAAATGAATCGTGAGAACGGTTTTATGCAGGGCGCGCCTAACTTAACATGGAGCCACGCTAGCTTTATCACTGCAAAACTACGTCGTGACGAAGCGATTACGATTGGTCGCGCGTTTCTTAAATAATTGAATTCGAAATTGGGGTCCGTATGAGTATTTTCAGTAAGGCGTTCACGTTATTACAAAAAGTTGGGCAATCACTAATGATTCCCGTATCAGTATTGCCGGCAGCGGGTTTGTTGGTGGCATTAGGACGTATTTTAAAAGATAATTTTGAAGCCGCTTCGTTGGTCCACAAGCTCGGTGAAGTTTTTTTCAGCGGTGGTTTAGCCATATTCGAACAACTACCCGTTATTTTTGCGATGGGTGTTGCGATCGGATTTACCGGCGGCGCCGGTGCTGCGGCTCTGGCGGCAGGTGCTGGCTACTTTACATTAGTGAACGTACTTAAAGTTATCTCTGGATTTACTCCGGCAGAAATGGCGATTAATACGGGCGTCTTCGGCGGTATCGCTGCCGGCGGAGTTTCTGCTTACATTTACAATCGTTACCACACGACAACGTTGCCTCAAGTTCTAGGATTCTTCTCTGGAAAACGTTTAGTTCCAATATTAGCTTCAGCAGCGTGTTTAGTTTTAGGTCTATTACTTGGCGTCTTTTGGCCACCCATTCAATCTGGTATCCACTCTGTGGGTTTACTAGCTTTAAACTCTGATCTGGGACCTGCGATGTACGCTGCGGGAAAACGATTGTTAATCCCACTTGGCTTACATCACGTTTATTATCCACCATTTTTGTTCGAGTTCGGTGAATTCGTAAATGCGGCCGGGCAAACAATCAAAGGTGATTCTCCTCGTTTCTTCGCGGGAGATCCAACTGCTGGCCGATTCATGGCCTCTGAGTTTCCAATTATGTTATTCGGTTTACCAATGGCGGCATTGGCTATGGTTCTAAGAGCAAAGCCTGAACGTCGCAAAGCGATTGCGGGAATCATGGTTTCTGCGGCATTAACTTCGATCATCACAGGAATCACTGAGCCCATCGAATTTGCGTTTCTTTTCGTAGCGCCAATTCTTTTTGTATTCCACGTACTATTAGCTTTCTTATCTGGTGTTTTGACTTATCAATTCGATATTCATTTAGGCTACACATTTTCGGCGTCTCTAATCGACTTCGTTTTAGGTTTCTTCAATCAGAAAAACAGCATGTCGTTCTGGTTAATTGTTGGTCCTATCATGGGCGCTTTATATTTCGGCGTATTCTACACTTTGATTCCCATGCTTAATTTAAAAACTCCGGGCCGTGAAACTGAAGAGGACATGGCGGCCACGGCTGCTCAAGTGACTACAACGGGCACTGGTCGGGCGGCAGATATCTTGGTTGCCTTGGGCGGCGCGAGCAACATCGAATCACTGGATGCGTGCATTACGCGTTTAAGACTCGTTGTGAACTCTACAGCTAAAGTAAATAAAGAAGCTCTTAAGGGTTTAGGTTCTGCGGGCGTAATGATCACTGGAAAAAATGTTCAGGCTATTTTTGGTGTGGAATCAGATAAAATCAAAGATCAAATCAAAGCAGTCATGGCTAATAAAACTATAACAGCGTCATCATTTATCACTCCAATCGAAGGCGAAATCCTAGCGATTGAAGCGACTCCAGATGAAACGTTCTCACAAAAAATCTTAGGTGAAGGTTACCTAATCAAACCCACAAAAGGTGTTGTGGTAGCACCGTTTGATGCTGAAGTAATGCATTTTTTCCCAACTAAGCATGCGATCGCACTTAAAAATGCAGATGACGTAGAAGTTCTGATTCATGTTGGTATCGACACGGTAAAAATGGAAGGTCGCGGCTTTAAAGGATTTGTCCAAGTTGGTGATCAAGTAAAACAAGGTCAAAAATTGATCGAGTTTGATTTGAACCTAATCAAAGCGGAAGCGAAATCGGAATTAACTCCTGTAGTATTTACTAATTCTGACAAAAAAGTCGTTATTTCTAAGAAATCTAATCAACAAATCGAAGTGAGTTTCTAAATGGTTGAAGTAAAAAAGGTATTACTTAATAAAGAAGGTCTTCATGCTCGCCCCGCTGGAGCATTAGCTAAAACGGCGGCTAGTTTTAAAAGTAAAATTGAACTTCAATTCAATCAGAAAAAAGTTAACGCCAAATCGTCGTTGAGCTTGATGACTCTTGGTCTTAGCCACAATGCTGAATTTACTATTCTTGCCGATGGCGAAGATTCTGAACTAGCCATTAAAACACTTTCAGAACTAGTTGATAAGGAATTTAAAATTTGATTACCACAGCGGCTTCAACCAAGATTTTTAAAGGCACAACGGTCTCTAAAGGTATTGCGCGCGGACCATTGTATTTCAAACGCGACATCAACCAAAATAGAAATTTTGTAGGGAAAGGCTCAATCTCTGAAGAGCAAAATCGCTACAATAAAGCCGTTACCTTGTCCCAAACCGATCTAAATCAATTGATCGCACGCATGGACAAAACTCATTCTGAAGGTCGCGAAGTTATAGAAGCTCATCTTCAGCTTCTAGAGGATCCCGAAGTTCAAGATCAAGTTTTTGGTAAAATTGAAAATGGATTTTCTTCGACAGAGGCTTATACCGCTGTTGTCGAAGAGTTCAGAACTCTTTTTTCTCAGCTTGATGATGAATACATGAAACAACGAGTTCATGATTTGGACGATGTTTCTAAAAGGGTATTGTTCTATATCTCAAATCCAAATGAAGCCTACGAGAACATCTCTTTAAGTCAGCCATCTATTTTAGTTTCGGATGATTTAAGTCCGTCTCAGTTATTAAGCCTAGATAAATCAAAGGTTTTAGGTGTCGTCCTTAAGAACGGCAGTACACAATCTCATACCTCTATCTTATGTCGCTCGTTAGAGATTCCTTGCATCGTGCGCGCGGCTATCGACATGGATGCTCAAGACGGTAACAACGTGGGTTTTTTAGATTCTATTGCGGGTGATTTATATTTAAATCCAGATTCCCAAGTGGAAGCAAAATTAGAAGCTAAACGTGTTAACTACATGAATGAATTAAAGCTATTGCAGTCATTCAGAAACCAAGCGACTAAAACTAAATCAGGCCGCTTAGTACCACTTGGTGCCAATATTTCTGGTCCACAAGACGTAGATTCTGTTCTAAAAAACGATGCCGAATTAGTTGGTCTATATAGAACTGAATTTCTATTTTTAGATCGCGTGAAGGCTCCAACAGTAGACGAACAATTCGAAGTTTATAAAAAAGTATTCGAAGGTCTGCCCAATAAACGAATCATTTTGCGTACGCTCGATATCGGCGGCGATAAAGTTATTTCGTATTTGAATTTAGAAAAAGAAGAGAATCCATTTCTTGGTGTACGCGGTATTCGCCTATGTTTGAAATACAAAGATCTTTTCAAAGACCAGCTGCGTGCGGTTTTGCGAGCGTCTGTTCATGCGACAGATCTTGGAATCATGTTCCCAATGGTATCTACAATTGAGGAAATCACAGAAAGCAAAAAAATCTTAGACGAGGTTCAAAAAGAACTAAGTTTAAAAAAAATTCCATACAATGAAAAAATCGAAATCGGCGTGATGATGGAAGTTCCCTCATTAGGTTTCATGTTAAAAGAAGTGGCTAAAGAAGTTTCATTTATCAGTATTGGAACTAACGATTTATTCCAATATTCAAATGCATGTGATCGAATGAATGCCGATTTAGGCTCGATTTCATCACCTAATCACCCTGGCTTCCTAAGGTTTCTGAAATTTATCATTCAAGAATCAAAAACCTATGGGTTGCATGTCGGCGTGTGCGGATCAATTGCCCATCATCCACAAATTATGCCATTTTTAATTGAATGTGGCGTGGACGATCTAAGTATGACAGCTCAGCATGTCCTAGAAGCTCGTAAAGCGATAGCTAGCATCGACGATGATCAAGCCAATGCTGAGCTCAGCTAGATGCGCGCAAAACTAGCGCTTGGTTTTTGTACTCTATGCCTAGGTTTTATTAGTAACTGTAGTGGATCTTCTTCTGATAACCCAGCATCTCCAGATGCTGGCGTTCAAACCACCCAGCTTACGTTTCCCGGTGTTAGTGCTGGCGGAATCTTTGATCCATCGGTAACTAAAGATCCTACAACTGGATTCCTGTGGATGAGCTATTCTGCGGTCAATAATTCAACTATGTGGCCAACACAGAATACTATTGCGGTAAACATTCGATTAGCTTACTCGCAAGATAGCGGTGTTACTTGGACAGACGCAGGCGCTGTAAATCAATTCAGCGACGTTAATATTTCTATTTTAACAGCACCGAACAATGCGGGAACTTGGGTTCACGAAGTTTCGACATTGATATATGATCCCGGTGCGGCCACTAATCAAAAATGGAAACTGATGTTTCAATCTTTTTTGAAAATCAATGGGTCTCCTCGATTTGAGCACTCGTGGATTTCAATGAAAATGGCCAGCACACCGCAAGGTTTAGCTGCAGCCACCGCTAGCAAATTATTTACTTACTATCTATATGACACAAATAACAACAGTGGCGCGGCTCCTACGGCTCCGCCTATTTCTGGTGTAGCGGCCATTCAATTAGATACAGCTGTAAGTTCCGCATTAAATACATGCATGTTTGGCGAACCATCGCTTTTAGCTACGGCGAGCGCACTTTATTTAGCGATTCAGTGTGAGCAAATCAACAGTGTCTCGACAACGGCAGATGAAGATCGATTAATCGTTTTATTAAAATGTAACAGCCCGTGTGATGTTTCGAATGCTGCTAGTTGGACTTACGTTACTAAAATTTTTAGTAAAGCCGATGCCATGGCGGTGGATTCCAAATTTACGGGTGGTTTTGCGGCACCATCGCTAGTGACATCTAGTACAGGTACATATTTAGTCGTCACACCTGCAGTAGATCCGGATGCTGTTTACCGCGGTTGTCGCGTCTACAAATTTTCAGATTTAGATACGGGCCAACTAGAGAAAGAAAATGGACAACCAAGATTAGTGACTTCTTCAGGGCCAACGAGCGATATCTTTAATGGCGCCTGCAGCTATATTGGTGGCTCAAACAGTGGACTTCTTCGTAGTGAATTGGGCCAACAAAACCCACCTTGGGATTTTAAGATCCTTATGACTAAAATTACATTTTAAATTTTTAGGATTTTTTCTGAACGAAATCGATTTTCGGCAAAGAAGAAGATGGTGGCCAGAGAGGGAATTGAACCCCCGACACAAGGATTTTCAGTCCTCTGCTCTACCGACTGAGCTACCTGGCCTCGGTTTTAATTGTCCGAAGCCACTTAAGTAACCTTCCAGTAAATATCTTGTCAAGAGTTAAAAGCTTTTTCCAAATCCTTGATTAGATCATCAATATCTTCGATCCCTACTGATAAACGAATCAGGGAATCATCAATTCCAAGCTCTTTACGCTTGTCCGCAGGAACACTGGCGTGGGTCATGATTGCAGGATGCTCAACCAAAGATTCCACTCCGCCTAAACTTTCAGCTAAAGCGAAGATTTCTACGCTTTCTAGAAACTTTCTAGCCGCCGGAAGCCCGCCTTTGATGAAAAACGTGATCATTCCACCAAATCCCAACATTTGACGTTTTGCTAAGTCATGCTGTGGGTGAGATTTTAAACCTGGATAAATTACTTTTTCAACTTTTGGATGTGAAGACAGGAAATTAGCAACTTGAATGGCGTTCGCTTCGTGAGCTTTCATTCTGAGAGGCAATGTTTTCAAACTTCTAAGGGCTAAAAAAGAATCAAATGGACCTTGGATTGTTCCCATTGAGTTGCTTAAAAATGCCATGCGTTCTGCAAGTTCGGCTTTATTAGTAACGGCAATGCCGCCCACCATATCCGAATGACCACCGATGTATTTTGTTGCCGAGTGAACAACAATATCGGCGCCTAAATCGAGTGGCCTTTGAAAGAACGGACTCATAAACGTATTATCCACAACAACCAAAATTCCCTTTTGGTGTGCTATTTTTGCAATAGTCTCGATGTCGGCTAGTTTTAAAGTCGGGTTTGTTGGTGTTTCAAGCCAAACCATTTTTGTTGCTGGCGTAATCGCTGCTTCAAAATTTTTAACTTGAGTTAAATCAACGTATGAAAAATTTAAACCCATTGGTCGCAGCACTTTATCAAATAGTCGAAATGTGCCTCCGTACATATCATCCATTGCGATTACGTGATCCGCATTTTTCATTAAAGCTAAAATAGTCGTCGTTGCCGCGCAGCCTGAAGCAAAAGCAAACCCATGAGTTCCGTTTTCCAAAGCAGCCATACAATTTTCATACGCTTTACGAGTCGGATTGTGAGTACGTGAATACTCCCAACCTTTGTGCACTCCGGGAGATTCTTGTACGTAAGTCGATGTAAGATAAACAGGAGTCATAATCGCCCCTGTCGTTGGGTCAGGTTGTTGACCCGCATGTATTGCTTTTGTCGCAAAATTTACTTTTGTGTCTTTGTTTTTCATTTAATACCTCTATAGGTTTAACAAACCCTAAATTCCAATTTCTTTATAGTACGTTTGGTAGTCTTCAATTTTATTAAAAACCTTCCCAATTTCATCCGCAGTCAGGAAACCATTATCGATCATCCATTTATTGTTAAACGCTTTGCTCAAATACGCTTTTCCACTATCAGGCAACATCACCAGGAATCTCTTCTTTTCTTTGATTTTTTTGCCGTATTTAATCGCGCCGACTAAAGCCATCGCACTTGACGGACCCACGCATAGAGATTCTTTTTGGATTAATTCACGAGTCATTAAGAATGATTCTTTATCATTCACCCGTTCAAAATCATCCATGTATTGAAGTTCCACGTTTTCAGGCAAGAAATCTTCCCCAACGCCTTCTACTTTGTATGAGGCTGGTGGATCGATAACTTTTTTGTGATAAAATAGATCGTAAAGGATACTTCCAACTGGATCTGCACAGACGATTTTAACATTTGGGTTTTTTTCTTTTAAATAACGACCAACGCCAGAAATAGTGCCGCCCGTTCCCGCACCGGCAACGAATACATCAAGCTTTCCGTCCATTTGTTCCCAAATTTCTGGGCCTGTAGATCTATAGTGGCGTTCACGATTGTCGATGTTGTGATATTGATTCGCGTAGAAACAATTTGGTGTGTTATCGGCGACCTTTTTGGCGACATTTACGTAGTATCTTGGATCGGTTGGCTCAACCCCTGTTGGTGTAATCAATACTTTGGCACCAAACGCAGCCAAGATCGCGCGTTTTTCTTCGCTGATCTTATCTGGCATGATGAAAATACATTTATAGCCCTTACTTGCAGCTACGAATGCTAATCCCAACCCCGTATTGCCCGAAGTCGCTTCTACGATAGTGCCGCCGGGTTTTAATTCCCCACGTTTTTCCGCGCCTTCAATCAATGCGATAGCAATACGATCTTTTACGCTGCCACCAGGATTGAAATATTCAAGTTTCACATAAAAATCGTGAATTGAATCTTTAGTTATAGAGTTAAGTTTAATTACCGGCGTATTGCCGATGGTTTCAATAATAGAGTTTTTAATCTTAGACATTATTCATTAATAGCTTGGCGATTTAAGGACTGCAACCGATTAAAAACGGTTCCTAGCTGTGTCGCCGAGTTCAATGAATAGGGAATTTTAAGAAATTTACAGTAATCGCGAACTTTGACTTTATCAGGAGCATCTTTAATAAGCTCATCGACTAAAAGACGATAGAGTTCCAGTTTTGATTCCGCCCCACGCAAAGACGAATTGATTTTGTCGCTAGCAGATTTCACAAGATTTTTTTCTTTGCCAAACACCAAACGAGCCCCCGTTTTATCTATTTTCGCCTACTTCATCTTAAACTTTCAATAAAATTTTGCAAAAGGGGTCCAAAAATTACAGTTAAGAGCGCGGGAAACTGGAAAAATAGGACAGGAATCATCACTAAGTAGGGAAGTTTAATTAACTTTTCTTGGATCTCGCGTTCGCATGCCTGATAAATCTCGTGTTCGAGTATGAGAATCTGATTGTAGATCGGCTCTTTCTTTATCCCTTTCTCCAGCAACTGTAGCACTTGTCGACGATAAATAGATTTCACACCCACTACATGTTCGTGCGTAGGAAGCTGACGTTCGACTAAAATGAACCACTGGCGTGTGGCTTTAACAAACATATGATTAGCAAATGCGTGGCCATTGTGTGCTGTAAGATAGCGTTTTATTCCATCTTGGATAGATTTTCCTTTTTCAATACTACTTTTCACCTGCAACAACAGTTCAAGAGGCGGCGCTAGATCTTCCATTTGTGATTCCTTTGCAAATAAAACAATCCTAGGCAGCCAAAACTGAACCAAACGGTCGCCGGCAGAAGATATTTCAGAAATAACTTTGTCTCATAGTTGGAATATGAAAAAAAACTGACGGCGAAGAAAACAAAAATCAAAAATCCAGCTTGAACATTCATATTTAGTGCCACTTGTCTCGACCTATGTCTCAAATCTAGTCGCAATTTTATATTCCGGCGTAGTTTTTGAAGTTGTTCGAGCGTTTTAACTTGTGATGATTGCACAAATAACAACTCCTCCGCCAAATTTTTAAGTGTCGGCGACACGATTTTCGAAACATTCTGCCCCAAATTCACCGCCCGAATCAAATCATGGAACTGACGACGTCGCCAACCGGTCATATCCTCAAGTGACTTGTCCATAGCCGATCTTAAGGCAATCCCAGCAGATACTCCCAGAATAATTTTGTCTAAAAAGTTTAGACTTTCATTCTGATTTTCAGTTTCAAATAAACTTCGTGCCAAGTGTGGCAAGAATCGCGCGATGATGATCATGAAAAAATAGAAAGACCACACGATAGTCGGACTTTCGAATGCAAAATGAGTCACAATTAAAACAACAGACACCAAAAAATACATGATGAAATTGAAAATTGAAGTGTTGAGACCGAAATTAAAAAAGAATTCGTGAATCTCATGCTTTAGAATTAAAAATCCGAGAAGCGAAATCGAAAATGAAAC
>CAZCHT010000025.1:0-37223 GCA_964498705.1 uncultured Bdellovibrio sp.
ATCTGAATTTGAAGAAATTGAATCAGGCCTTAGCCGCAGGCTAAGGGGCCAGTTCTAAAATGATAAGCCCAGCTTGAAAATCAAAGCTGGCGTCGGTTGCGGTCGATAATCTTTAGCCATAATCAATCGGAAATCTAAGGCTGCGTGAAAATACGAGTAGATTACTTGCGCGGATGCAATTCCCGAAGCATATAAAATCTGTCCCGAGTTGGTATTGCTACTGACTCCATTAAACTGGTTGGTCAGTTTGGTTTCGTAGATGCCAACACCGACTCCTGAATATAAATAGAGAACATCCGAAAGCACGCCCATTAAAAATAAATGCGATGAACCGATTTCTGAATAGCTTTCTTTGAAACTGATCAGCGGCGCGTTTGATTCTTGAGCCCAGCGACTGATTTCTAATCCCAGTTGGTACGATTGAAACGTCAGTGCCGCGGAAACAGAGGTGTCCATTTTCTGAAAATACAAATCTTGATTTTCATTCTCTAAATAGCGTTGTTCAGTAGAAATAGGGAAGAGGGAAACTCTAGCCGCTAAGCTAGGCAAACCGAGAAAAACTAAGGCCAGCAGTGTGCTTAATCCCGTCTTCATTGTGCGCCTTTATTGGCTAATTTGTATGAATTAGTTGCCGATTGTCCAGCCACGCACTCTAGTTTATTACTCCACTTAGGATCATTTTCTAAAAATAAACGTAAAAGATTGCATTCGTTCTGATTTTTAATTTCTTGAGCAGTAATGAAATCATACATCAAGGCATAGGGAGTTTTTAATTCCGTTTGTGTGCTAGCCATTGTGATTTGCGGCAATTCTTGTGCTAAGCTTTTTACAAAATTGATTACAGCTTGATTCATACTTTTTTTAACGTCTACGTCCGACAAAGATCGTTCACGTTGAATTGTCTCTGAATACGTTTTGAAGAAAAGCGCTACGCGAGATCCTAGCAAATAAGAAAATGCATTTACTAAATCAAGCTTCTCTTCATCGCTTTCAGATACTTGATACACGATGCTCAGCATTTCTGCCTCAGATAACAATTGCAATGAGTCTATATTTTGTGATTTTAAATCCAGTTTTCGTGTCGTTATTGTTTGAGGCAGCGAGTGAGAGATAAACGCGGAATCGTTTACATATTGCCAGCCCCAGTAGTCGGCCAAGCCTTCGTTGAAGCCCTTCAGTAGAAGAGCATAATACCATTTCACATTGTCTGCATTCAGCGTGACCGGTCCCTCAGCTAGTTTCAATTTTATTTTTTTTACTTGGTCTGACAAATCTTTGTTTTTAACATCATCTAGAGTTTTCGTATTAATCAGTTTGTTGATCGCAATCGGAACGCTAAATACGTCACTATTTTTGACTGACTTTATGACTAGCTTATCAAAAATAGAATGGAAATATTCATGTGCGAAAACGCCGCCGTTCAATGATAGAGGCAAATTGCCTTCAGAGTATTTCAGGAAAACGATGGCATCCAAATCACCATCAAAAAACGCGTTGTTTTCACTCTGTTTAGTATTTAAGACAGGAGTGTCTAACACTATCTTCAAAGGCTTTGTGCGTTTGGAATCAAAATCTAAAGACGTTTCTAAACGCATCAGATTTTGAGCATGGTAATAGAGCGTCGCAATTTGTTGGCTTAAGAAATTTTTAGGAACAAAAACACCGTCTTTGCTTTTTAAAAACTGACCACGTGGCTGAGTTCCAGAAAGTCGACTACCATCCCGCGATGCGCGTGTATAAAATTGCGCATACTTTCCTGAAGATGAAACTAGATCGTAGACATCAAGTAAATCGACAACCGCAAACGAATAAGCAGTCTTAGCTTCTGGATCGTTAGTAACTGAGCCGGGGGCAATGATTTGAACTTTGATTTGACCAGTCGCCGAATCCGCGTCGCCTTTGAACGACTTGCCGCAGCCAGTGACGGTAAAATTGAACAATAGTGATAAAATAGCAGCGGACCGACCCCAACGTTTCATGCGTCTGTTATAGCCTTTAATGCCTAGAAAACCAACATTGTTATAAGGCAGAAGCTTAAGAGTTTTATCGGATTAGTAAAAATTATGGGTTTGACTGCGTTTTAAACAGTTCATTACAATCATTCGATGGACTCTAGCCAAATTAAAATCAAAAAAGGCGCTATTCTGGTTTATCGACTGTTCGATATTGCCGAGGAAATCAATATCCCTCAGGTTGAAGCGATCTTGCAGGATAACCGTGGTCCCGATCGGTTCAGAGTTCCTAAATATATCGATCGTGCCATTCAGTTAAAGAAACCGCCGGTGTCGTTCGGTTTGGGCGAAGAGGTATTTACTGCGCAAAATCGCACGTTCAAAGCCGATGTGATCATGAAGCTACGTGATTTTGGAACCCTATCTATAATCTACCAAATCAATATTCCAACGGGCACGTCATGGAAAGAGCTCATCGACATTGCTCAAGCCTTAGAAGAAGGGTCCGAGATTGATAGTTTAGCTAAACAGCAATCTCGTGAAATCACTAAAACCATCTCATCGGCAATAAAAAAACCATCAGCTTGGGACGGGTTTGAGGACTACATTGTCTATTTTGTAGAAGAATTTGAAAGTGGATTTAATGCCGAAGAATTTATAAAGGAAGCCGATTTCACTGCCCTAATGCTAGCAGAAAATCAGGTGAAGCTTTCTAAAGATATGAAGGCCGCGTCGTCGGAAACCATTTATCAGTACGGTGAAAATGATTTAGCCATAATCGAGTGGAACTCAGCCATCGTCATTGAGCCCAGCGGTTCTCGCGATGTTCCCGATATCTTGGAATTCGGGATCACGCAGTTGATGGAAATGCGTTACTACGATGATTTACTGGATGATAAATTAAATACTCTTTATGACGATATTCAAAAAAAGCGACATTCTATTTGGGCGTCGAAATATGATCGTCTGTATGAGGATGCGAGTTCACGTTACATTGAATTCATTGAGTTTCTTGAACGGGTAGAGAACTCATTAAAAGTCGTTGGGGATTTCTATTTAGCAAAGATTTATCGAGGAGCTGCCACGCAGTTTCGAATCAAAGATTGGCAAGATAGCGTGACTCGTAAGATGAATATTTTGGCTCAAGTCAGTAATCTTCTTCAAGGTGAGATGAATGTGCGGCGGAGTCACCTGCTAGAGATCATCATTGTGTTGCTGATCACTTACGAAATCATCTCCGCCGTCTTTAAAACTAATTAAAACGGACTGCGTATCGTTTACTGTACTACTATTTGCAATGTGGCCGGACAGTGGTCCGATACATTCTTGTAGTAGTAGTCAAAGTTCATGTAGCCAGAACCATTTTGTGTGGCGCTGCATACGGGAAATACATCAGGAAGAACAGTTACGCGCATAGTTCCGCGTACGTAAAACTGATCAAACTGATTGCGAAATTCAGGGCTGCGGAATGTGAATACGTTCGGCTTATGTGGAACGCGAACATAACCTTTAGAAACGCTATTAATAGCTTGTAGAAGTAAATCCACATCATCGGCTTTTTGTTTTGTTTCCGATTTAAGGAACGTATTCATGTCACCCGTAAGTACAACGGGGCGCCCCTGAGGAATCTTTGCCAGATCTTTTGAAATTGCGGCTACTTGCTGCATGCGAAGCGCTGTTTCTGTCGGCATTGCTTTTAAGTGAACACCAACTAGCGTGAGCAAATTTCGGTTCGATTTAGTTTCAACCACATCGACTCGCATGGCGGGTCGTAAATTGCTATTTCCGCCTTGAGCTTCTTCGATTGTGAAATTGTTATCGTAATTTACTTTAGTAAGCGAAACTCCCGGAGTCGCGCATAACACTACATGCTGATGTTGTGGTTGCGGATGTTCGTAGCTAATGCAAGCCCAACCTTGTGGCAGGATCGACAATACGTCTTTCACGACAACGACCTCTTCAAAAACAAAAAGGTTTGTGTTTGCTAGGTATTTAGAAATCAGGTCTTTTACAATTTTGATGCGGTATTCTTTGCTAGGGGCATTTGGATTACCGCCGATGCCGAACCATTTCAGATTGAAAGTCGTAATATTAACGCTCGTTTGCTGGGCATTAACGGCAGACCATGGTAGTACAATCGCGATCCAGAACATCAATAAAGAACTTTTCATTCATCCCCCCCCGGAGTGAAAAGTAACCTTGACTGGCTACATCGATATTGAAACCCATCGGCGAAAACTATGTCACTAAAACATTTGTCAGAATTGTATTTTGATACAGCTCGAGGTAACTGACGTGAAAACGAGCATTATCGATGGGAGTGTAAGGCAAAATGTATTGAAAAACCTGCGGTTTGAGACTACATCATCAACACGATGACGCCAGAACAAATACTAACAGAAAAATTAAATCCCCCGCAGCGTGAGGCTGTGCTGCATCAAACCGGTCCGTTGCTGATTTTGGCAGGTGCGGGTTCAGGAAAAACGCGAGTTTTGACTCATCGTATGGCGTATTTGGTAGCGAAGGGCTTAGCTGCGCCCGATGAAGTTCTGTGTATGACCTTCACCAACAAAGCGGCGCATGAAATGGAGAGCCGAATTTTTCAATTGTTGTCGTCATTGGGAATTCCTGTTCATGGTTATCTTTGGATTTCTACATTTCATAGCTTTTGCGTACGGATTTTAAAGCAGCACATCACGCTATTAGATTACAAACAGTATTTCACCATCTATGACAGCTCGGATCAGTTATCCGCGATCAAAAAAGTGGTTCAGTCGCTCGGGATCAACGACAAGCTGTATCCTCCTAAAACATTTCAAGCACGCATTAGTTCGGCAAAAATGATGGGTTTAACGCCTGAGTCGATTAAAAAGAGCAATAAAAACTTCATGGATCCAAAAACCGCTGAGGTTTATGCCGCGTATGAAGCTACTTTGAAAATGGCGAACGCACTCGATTTTGATGATTTGTTGCTAAAGACGCATGAACTTTTCAACATGTACCCGGATTTGCTGTTAGAGTACCAAAAGAAATTTAAGTTTATCATGGTGGATGAGTATCAAGATACAAATCACATTCAATATTTGTTAGTAAAACAATTAGGGCACTTTCACCGCAACGTGTGCGTCGTCGGTGATGAAGATCAATCGATCTATAGCTGGCGAGGCGCTGACATCCAGAACATTTTGGATTTCGAAAAAGACTTCACTGATGCTAAGACTGTCAAATTAGAAGAAAATTATCGTTCGTCGAACAACATCGTTCAGGCTGCGACAGCCGTTATTAAGAACAACACGCAAAGAAAAAACAAAACCCTTTTCACGAACAATAACCCGGGGGATTTAATTGAAATACGTGAAGAGCGTTCGGAATATGATGAAGCTCGTTACGTCGTTAAAACATTGCAAACCTGGATGACCGAAGGTGAAGGCACCTACAACGACTACGCCATTTTCTATCGAACGAATTCTCAGTCGCGGGTGCTCGAGGAACAGTTACGTACGGCATCGATTCCTTACCGTATCGTAGGCGGCGTACGATTCTATGATCGCATGGAGATTAAGGATATTATTTGCTTCTTGAAATTATGTTTAAATCCTGCGGACGACATTGCCGTTAAACGTATTATCAATGTTCCTACACGAGGTATTGGTAAAACGACAGTCGAAAAAATTGACGATATTGTTGATCGGGATAAGATTACGTTTTTAAATGCGGCCGCTAAAGCGATTGAGACGCGCGTGTTCACTGCCGGTACGACTGGCAAGTTACGTCGATTTCTTGATTTGATAGAGGAAATTCGTAGATTGAGCCAAAACTATCGCCTGGATGAATTGTACCCATTGGTTTTGGAAAAAACAGAGTACTTAAAAGCCCTGAAAGCCGAAGGTACGACAGAAGCCGAAGCCCGCATAGACAACTTAGAAGAGTTAGATAATGCGATCGCCCAATTCCTAAAGGAACGCGGTGATGAGGGTACTCTGCAAACATTCCTCGAGGAGATGGCCTTAGCATCCGATGCGGATAAATTAAAACAAGAAGTGAACTCTGTTACGATGATGACTCTTCATATCTCTAAAGGTTTGGAATTTCCGTATGTATTCATAGTAGGTTTGGAGGATGGTTTATTCCCAAGTTTACGTTTTGAATCCGAAGGGGAAGACGATCTTGAGGAAGAGCGACGTTTAGCCTATGTGGGCATGACTCGCGCGCGTAAACGTTTGAGTCTGTCGTACGCAAAAACCCGTAAAATATGGGGACAAGATCAGGCTCACCCACCATCACGGTTCTTAAAAGAGATTCCGAGTGAACTTGTGCAATTTAAAACATCGGTGACCAATAATTTCTTCGATCGTTATGGCTCGTCATCGGGTTCTAATTATGGTGGCTCGCAGGCGGCGGCGCCTAGTTATTCAGCTGGTAGTTCCACATCGAAACGTAAATCGTTCGATGATGACTATGATGTTCAATCGCACCCAGATGAGGACGCGCCATCCAAACCATCTTTCGCCAAAGGAATGAAAGTTCGGCATCCTACCTTTGGAACCGGATCAGTTTTTGAAACGGAAGGTTCGGGCGAACTTTATAAAGTCAGTATTTTATTTGCTGATAACACGATCAAAAAGTTCGTCGTAAAATACGCACGCCTTGAAGTAATCAAATAAATATTGACCGTTCATGTAACAAAGTTATGATATCGTTAATCAATATAAATCAAGCTATTGCAGGAGAATTTATGATGAAATCCGCTGTTCAAGTTTTAACTATTTTTACTTTGGTATTTAGTGCCAATGCATTCGCTCAAAAAAAAGCGGGAGCTAAGCACCCCGTAACACCGACACCAGCCCAGGCTCCAGCTCCGGTTCAGCAATCTTACTACGCTGACTTTGATTGGGAACTTCAAACAATGAATACAGGCGGCGGAATTTCTAGCTTCAAAGCGGGCGGCGAAACAAACACGGTGATTGAAGCCGGCGCGGCAGTAACTAAAGTTATCAGAAGCAATATCCAAGCGGGTGTTGAAGCTAATTTCTACAACCAAAGCGGCGGCGGCGGATCAAGCTACTTCCAAATCATGGGCATCGGCGTTTACAACTTTGATAACAACCTTAAAGACTCTTTCTATGCTAAGGGTGGATTGGGTATGTTGAATGTCATCAATGACAAATTCAAAAACGAATCTAAAATTGGTTTCATGGTGGGTGCGGGAAAACGTATCCTTCTTATGGATAAAGTGGCCTACACTCCAGAAGGTCGTTTGATCATCGTTGACGGTGGTACTCGATTTCAGATCATGGCTTTGAATTTTTCGTTATTTTATTAAGTTCATACGCTTTCCAGGCAATCAGGCAGTCGGGCAATCAGTCCAGGCAGCCTGGCAGAGGGGCAACGGGGGAGATCTTCCGTACGCCGCGCTTCTCTAGATTCCCTGATGCCCTGTTTACCTGATTGCCCGGGCTGACTGCCTGATTGCCAGACTGCCCGACTGCCTGGTATTATTTAATTTCTTGTGAATTTAGAAGTGCAATCGCCGGGGAGTCATCAGTGAAAAGTCATCAAGTTAGACAATCGTTTATCGACTATTTTAAAAAACAAAATCATACGGCAGTTAGTAGTTCGTCTTTGATTCCTGAAGATGATCCAACGTTGCTTTTCACAAATGCGGGAATGAATCAATTCAAGAACGCATTCTTGGGTTTGGAAAAACGTCCCTATTCGCGCGCTGTAACGTCTCAAAAATGTGTTCGAGCGGGTGGTAAACATAACGATTTAGATAATGTTGGCTTTACAGCTCGTCATCATACGTTTTTTGAAATGCTGGGGAATTTTTCTTTTGGGGACTACTTCAAAAAAGATGCAATTCATTTCGCTTGGGAATATTTAACTAAAGAATTAGGTTTAGACAAAAATCGCCTGTACGTAACCGCGTTTGAAACCGACGATGAAGCTGCAGATATCTGGCACAAGCAAGAAGGCATTCCAAAAGATCGTATTTTCCGTTTTGGTGAAAAAGATAATTTCTGGAGAATGGGTGATACGGGACCATGCGGCCCATGTTCTGAAATTTTCTACGATCGTGGAGAAGAGTTCGGTAAAGAAAAAGATCCATTTAAAAGTATTGCCAGTGGTGAAGACCGCATCGTTGAAATTTGGAATCTGGTTTTCATGCAATTTTTTGAAAAATCTCCGGGTGTACTTGAGCCTCTTCCAAAACCATCCGTCGATACGGGTTCTGGTTTGGAACGTGTTGTGGCCGTTGTGCAAAATCAATTGAACAACTACGACACAGATTTATTTGCACCTATGATTCAAACAGCGATGAAAGTCAGTGGCGTTGAATACATTAATGATCGTGCTAAATTAGCTACGCATGTAGAATTAGCCGAGCGTGCGGCGGCATTCCGCGTACTGGCGGATCATTGTCGTACAACGGGTTTCTTGATTGCCGACGGCGCTTTGCCAGGTAATGAAGGCCGTGGTTATGTTTTACGTCGTATCATGAGACGCGCGATTCGTTATGGTCGCAAGTTATCTGATAAATCGCTGTTGCTGCCTATGGTAGATTCATTGATCGGACATATGGGCGAAGTGTATCCTGAATTAAAGAGCCGTCGTGAGTTTATTTTGTCGTCGGTGAAAGATGAAGAAACTCGTTTCATTCAGACATTAGACACGGGGGCCGAGATTCTAGAAACTGAAATTAAAAATTTGAAAGCTAAAAATCAAAAAATTCTTCCAGGCGAAATTACTTTCAAAATGTATGATACTTATGGTTTCCCTGTGGATTTAACTCGTTTGATTGCAAACGAAAAAAATATTGAAGTGAATGAAGCAGAGTTTGAGACCTATTTAAATCAAGCGAAATCAAAATCAAAAGCTAGCTGGAAAGGCAAAGCGTTGGATTCTGACCAATCTCATTTGATCAAATGGTCGAATGATGTAAGTCAAAAGTCAGCGAAGACTGTATTTAAAGGCTATGAAACTCTTGCCGATGATTTAAAAGTCGTTGCTTTATCCAATGGTCGTCAAGCGGTTGAAAAATTAAACCCGGGCGAAACAGGATTTATTATTTCAAACCAAACACCATTCTATGCAGAAGGTGGCGGTCAAGCCGGTGATCAGGGAACTCTTGATGGCAACGGTATCAAAGCCAATGTCACGAACACGACGAAATTGAACGATATGTTCATGCACGAAGTGCAAGTTGAGCATGGTGCGCTAACTATCGGTGCGGCTTTAAAAGCGCATGTTGATGATAAAGCACGCAAGTTAACGGCATCGAATCATTCGGCGACTCACTTGATGCACGCAGCGCTTAGAAAAACTTTGGGTGAAAGTGTAACTCAAGCTGGTTCGCTTGTAGACTCACTGAAATTAAGATTCGACTTCACATTTAATCGTCCGTTAACTCCAGAAGAGATCACAAAGATCGAAGATATGGTGAATGAGCAAATCTATCGTGGTGATGAGGTATCGACTCATCAAATGAGCTATAAAAAGGCTTTAGATTTTGGCGCGTTAGCATTATTCGGCGAAAAATACGGCGATGAAGTGCGCGTTTTGAAAATGGGCGATTTTTCGACTGAGCTTTGCGGTGGAACTCACGTTCATAACACGGCAGAAATTCGTTTATTTAAAATCGTTTCTGAAACAGGTGTCAGCAGTGGTGTTCGTCGGATCGAAGCGTTGACAAATAAAAATGCTTTAGATTATTTAAATAAAATTCAAAAAGAAACTCAGTTGGCAAAAGCATCAGCCTCTGTGTTTGAAAAATGGGATTCTTATTTAGCGAGCACGCAATTTGAATTACCAAATTGGATCGAAGCTAAGAAAGTTGAGATCAAAGATTTAGAGAGACAAATTCGCAAATTGAAATCGGGCCAAGTCGATATTGACGGCGCGGTAGCATCGGCACAAAAAACAGCGAAGAATGTTCCCTTCGTGGCACAAATGTTCGCAGTGGATGATCGTGAAGCACTCTCTGAAATTGCAGATAAAATTAAAAACAAACTGCAAAACGGTATTGTTATCGTCATCGGTAAAGAGGAAGGTTCGTACCCAATGATCGTATCTGTAACTAAAGATACAACTGCGCTCGTTAAAGCCGGCGATGTTGTTAAGTTTTTAGCACAGAAATACGGTGGTAAAGGTGGCGGTCGACCTGACTTTGCTCAAGGTTCAATGTCCCAAGAGCCGAAGCTTGACGAATTGAATAGCTTGGTAAAATCCCAGTTCTAATAGAGCAGGTATTAATTACATAAGTAGTGCCTGATATTGTAATATTCTTTGCCTATAAAAAGAATTAAAGCGATATCGGGCTTATGAGAAACATCGTATTTATTCTATTAGCCACTAGCTTGTATTTCAATTTCGCTTTAGCCCAAACAGTCACAGTGACTGGCGCGGAAAGAAAAAAAACCGTTAAGCCAAAAACAGCTGTTAAGGCAGCGACATCTAAGTCAAATAACACTAAACCAGGTGTTAATAAAAATTTCTGGAATGCGGAAACAGCGTCACCGATTTTCGTCGTACAAAATATAGCGACAGAAAAAATGCGCGTCTACAAACGCTGCGTACAGGCCTCGCCGTGTGCTCATGAACTTTTATTGGAAACCGACATGATCGTTGGTCACAGCACAAGCAATCAAAATGATCCGAAAGTATTTGCAACAAAGCTAGGCCATTTCAAAATAGCTAAGTGGACTAAATTTTTCGAAGATAAAAACGGTAAGTTCCCGGCCTGGTACAAATCCGATTCGTCGATTGTTCCTAAAGGTTCAGCACCCAAAGAGTGGATCGGAAATCGCGGTGCTTACGGCTGGTTAACGGCTCAGTTGGGTCCAAATGCTGACGAGCAAGTTATCCACGGAACGTACGGTTGGGGAGCCGACAAAGACAGCTTTTTAACTTACTTCAGAAATCCATTTGTAAAATTTATCGATGACCCGATGGCTGTTGGGGCGACGCGCGTTGAAAACCAAGCCATTGCGTACACTCGCCACTTAGCTGACATTGGAACTGATGTATTGCGTGTTTATGCGCTTGAAGCATACGCCGATCAGACTCTTGTTCGTTACGACACCTACCGCGCTCAGAAGCCTTTTTGGGACTGGGTTTTAACAAGCAATGACGCTCAAAAAGATGCGATCAGTATCGATCGCCAAGTTCAATTGAAAAAGAAATACGTTTATTCGGATGTGATTGAAGAAGGTCGTTTTGAAATTGATCGCTATCCGACGGGAATGCCATACAGCACGACTTTATTTGGTTTAGGCGCGGGTTCGGGAACAACAGGAAATACTTATCAGATTAAGCGCAAACAATTCAAAGGTGTTTTCCTGGTCGATGAAGGTCGCTTTGTAGACTACGAACACCCACAAGTCGCAGAATTGGCAGTGGCGGGATATCCGCAGCATGTGCTACCAAACTACGTTTTTGCAAAAACAACTACATATGTTTTGATTCCAACGGTAAAACCGACGGAAGATAACAACAATCGTTAATCTTAAATTAATGGTTTTATTAGATCGTCCTCAGACTTCTTTTGTTGCTGGGCGATCGTTTTAATTTCATCGGCCGAATACAAACGGCCTTTGCCGATTCCCGGGCAAAAAGAAACAACATCCTTTTTCCACGCTTTCGCGTTCAGAACTTCGGGCCAAAACGGCCATGTACGGCATTGGACAGGGCGAGCTTCGTACACCGAGCACTGCTTGTTTTTAAGGAACATACAGTCCGTATCGTTTGGATCTTCTTTAAGATGCCAAACGCCGCTGCGATTTTCGCAATATTTATGAGTAAAAGCACGTGTGGTGATTTTCAAATATTTGGCAAAACGGCGACGGTCTTCCAGGGTTAAAAATACGAAACCGTATTCTCCATGAGATGTGCAGCACTTGCCAGAGCCCTGACATTGAAATTTCAGTCCATTTTGAATTAGTTTTTCTTCAATTTTCACTCTAGAACCTTTTCTATTACCCGTTTTTTGCCCTTAGAGGCGCCTACCTGGCCTGCGACAGCCTGCATCCTTTAAGGATGTTTAAAATACCATACAACATTCGCATATATTGTAAAGGCCCTTGATCTATGCTAACCGTAACTTCTCATATATTTTTTAGGAGCCGCCTTGATTTTCGCCTCTCAAGACTTAAAGATTTATAGCCCCCAAGATTTTCCAGCCTATTTACCAAAACTAAATAGTTTGTACGATGATTTATTCTCTGGTGGTAAAGGCTTTCGCTCTCAATTGGTGAAATGGACATCTCAAAGCTTATCTGTTCCGACCGAGACTCAAAAGTTGCTGGCCCAAACCATCGAATTTATCCACAATGCTTCGCTGCTGCATGATGACCTTGTCGATCGCTCGCATTTGCGTCGCGGAAAACCAGCAGCATGGACTAAGTATACACCCGAGTACGCGGTTCTGGCAGGGGATTACCTTTTGGCTCGCGTGATGGTTAATTTATCTCGTTTCGGCAATATCGACCTGGTTCAATATACAGCCGAAATGATTTCTGATTTGCTAGAAGGCGAATGGTTGCAAGATTCCGTTGTTGGCGATTTCTATATTCAACTAGAACAACTAGATCGTATTCATGAACTGAAAACATCGTCGCTATTTAAATGGTGCTTGAAGGCACCTTTAGTAGCAAATCGTTACCCAAACAAAACAGTGATTGGATTACTAGAAGAAATGGGATCTATCCTAGGTCAGCTATTTCAACGTAGTGATGACTTATTGGATTACGATGTTCGTAATGGCGAAAACAAAGCAATCCTTGGCGACTTAAAATCTAAATATTTAAATTCATTTGGAACATTTGTTTGCCGTGGTCGTTCTCGTGATGAAATTTCTAAAATCGTTCAGAGCCAAAGCTTGGGCGAGTTTAAATTGAACTTAGGTGGCGAAGCAGTTTTTGATGCTTTGTTGAAAGAGTTTGATGAAATCAATTCTCAAAAGATTAAATTGTACAATCATCTACTAGAGAAATTAAACGAACAATTGCAACCCTCAGAGCAAGGACTGGTAAAATTCTTAAAGCCACTTCCTGATTTGCTATACTGGCGTAGGAAATAAACTTGGATAAGTTTATTACGGTTAAGAAGGATTCTCCAGACTTTCAAAAATATATTGAAAATCGAGTTAGTAATTTTCGCGCCGTCCCCGTGGAGTCGCAAAACATCAATACAGAATTGGAAATGGTGACATTCGAGCTTAAAGAAATGAGCGAGTTTGCCTCGATTTCTTTAAAACAAAAGATTGTTCCTTTGTTGAAATTAAATAAATTCCTCTACTTCTTTTTCCCCATTTTTTATGTGGTCGCGACGGCTTGGCTAAATGCCTATGTCGTAGATGAGATCACCTTGTTATTGTCTTGGTTGTCAGTGACATGTTTGTTTCTGGCCGTCAATTTGAGAGCCGATTACATTGATCATATGATTGGCCTTGATCGTATCTTGAAAAAAACAGCGACGAAGCCAGTGAGTTTGGGTTGGGTCAGCGCGTATCGGGTAAAGCAATTTTCATATTTATTATTTGCAGCCTCTGTGGCAATGGGCATTCCGATCGTGATCGCATTTCCAATTACGTTGGCGGCGATGGCGTGTGCGACCATAATTATATTCTGGGCGGTACTTCGCCAGCGTCAATCATTTCGCTCGCATATGTTGGGTGACTTTGGCTGGTCATTGTTGCTTGGCCCGATCTTGAGTGTTGGTTTTGAATTATCTATTCGAGGGGCTTCATCAACTCAGACGTTTTTATTTGGTTTAGTTTGGGGCGTGGTTGTATTTTACCGAATCCAACTTCAAAACTTTGAAGTCATCATGGAAGCCTCGGTAGCTAAAATTAGAAATGGCATCACTTGGCTAGGTTTTGATAAAGGTAAAGACTTAATTCTGGGCCTTTGGATCGCTAGCATTCTATTGTTTGCTGCATTTCATGCTGTGTATTCACACTGGCTCTATTGGATTTCGACCGTCGTTCTGTGTGCCATTTTTACTTATAGATCGCGATCAACATTTCAGAATTTGAAATCTCCTGTTGGATCAGAGATGGGAATATTTATTAAAGATTTCCATCAGCTGTATGTTCTGCTTACTGTTTTGTGGGCGGTCAGTTTAGGCTTTCTGTTTTTGGTGCAACTTTTCGGCAAGGCATTGGTTTAACTAATGGCAGCCGTATGAATCCAGTTACGGTTTATTTTCTGCATGATGAATCAAATACGCAGGCACAGATCACTGAGTTTCTAAAACCGTACTATCGATTAATCACCGAAAATCTGAACTTTTCATTTGTAGGCTTAAAGACCAAGGAACTTTATGCGCAGATTGATGCGCGTTTGGAAACAACGCCATTTGATTTCTTATTGATTCAACACGATGGCCAATTGGAATTGTTCGATGCCCAGAAACGCAGAATTCGAATTGATTTCGATAATGATAAAATCAATTACAACCGCAAAGTCATCGCAAAAGATCCTTTCTTGCGTGCCATCGGGCAGAATCGTAAAAACGTTCTAGATGTGTCGGCTGGATTGGCTATAGATTCCATTTTTCTATCTCAGCATGGTCACAATGTGACGGCTGTGGAACGAAACCCACTGCTGTATACGCTGTTAAACCACGCTAAGGAGCGATCTGAATATCTGAAAAAACGTAACGTCGATTTCAAATTTGCAGATGCTAAATCGTTTGTACAATCACTTTCCAGAGACGATTTTGACTGTATTTATTTTGATCCTATGTTCCCTGACAAGGTGAAGTCAGCATTGCCTAAACAGGAAATGGTGCTGTTTCGCCAGCTTGTTGGCAGCGATGCCGATGCCGCAGAATTATTGGACACTTTGATGAAAACGGGAAGTCGTATTGTCGTCAAGCGACCGGCGTACGCGGAACCGATCGGATTTAAACCGACGAATGCTTTTGAATCTAAACTACTTCGATTCGATATTTACGAAAATTACAAATGAGGAAATAACGCATGTACGTTTTTATTATTATTTTATTTCTAATTTTATGGGCATTACATCAGTTTGGTAAAAACAAATCAGAAACTCAACTCAGACTGCAGCAACTGAGTAAACCCGGTAAAGAATTAGCCAATTACTTTTGGCCGTCAGTGATATCCGGATTTGCTTCTATTAGCTGGCGTCAAGAGTTCGTGAATCAGTCGCGTTTATGGCGCTCGCAAGTTTGGGATTTCAGACGATTTTTGTTTAGCAGTTCACAAACGTTGTTTAGTTTTTTCTGGTTGTTCGTTTGCTTTGCTTTGTTTTTAGAATTTGGCAGCTATATAATTCTAGGAATTTCTTTTGCGATCATGGCGTCTAGTTACCTTCCTAAAGTGCGCGACATTGCGGCCATGCAAGCTTTAAGATCGTTAATTTATTTTGCATTAACATTGTTCTTTCTGGAGCTTGGTTTTAAAAACTCAGGTTTGATGATGCAGTATCTTTTGGATTCGCAGATCGTGTTCTGGATCACGATTGATTCCGTTACCAATTTATTTTTGATCATAGCGATATCTAGCGTATTGGGTTTTTTTGTGCCCCTTCAAGGGTGGTCTTTAGTTGTTTCTTTTTTATTATATTTAAATTCGCAGCTTTCGTTTTTGTGTTTAGTGTTTATGGTGATCGGAGAACTATTGGGGACGACTCTGTATTTGATCATGCACGTCCGCGGTTGGGACATATATTATCAAAAGAAAATAGGGCACTTGTTGAAATGGATAGCTGGCTATTTAGTGACTTTTGCGGTCTTGGTATACATTGGTCGCCTATTTGTCAGCTTTGGAAGTGCATACAATCAACTGGATGTTCTGAAATGGATTTACCTAGGGACCGTGTTCCTGTTGCTAGCTGGACTTTATGTAACGGTTATGACATGGGGGCACTTTGCAGCCGCTAAGCAGGACAAGGAAGTGGTTGTTTCTGACGCAGGATTGATAGGGGACCTAGAGAAAACGAGTGATGATCCTGTGTCATTATTCATTGTGTCCCAAATGCGGGCTCGCCTTGAAAAGTTATTGGGTTATCAAAGCGATCTGCAAACAGACCCGGAAAGCAAAAAGAAAATACCTCCTTTTGTCCTTAACCAGTTTGAGGCAGAGATCAAAATAATCGAACGTTTGAAATCGTAGCGTAGAATCAAAGTCTGGCGGTCTTGATTTCGATTATTTGATTGAGGCCTTCGAGCCCTTCTCCTATGATTATGTCTATGAGCGCGGATATCAGGGATCTAGTAGAAAAAATTAAAGACTTAGAAAATCAGCTGTTGGAAAAAGACAGCGAGCTATTTAGCTATCGCAAAACAGTTACGCAGCTCAATGGTGAAATAGAAAAACTGATCCTAAAAGTGTCAGGACAGTTGACGCTAGCACAAGATATCCAAAAGTTTCTACAACCAACCAGTATTCCCATCATTCAAGGAATCGATTTTAGTACCAAGTTTTTGCCCGGAAACCGCTTTGGTGGGAACTATTACGATATTTTTGAGCATCAGGATAAGTTCAAGATCTCTATTCTTTTATCAAGTGCCTCGGGATTTAGTGTGTCTTCACAAGTTCTTTCTATTTTGATAAAAATGTCGACCATCCGAGAAATTCGCAAAGGAACCTCTAACGAAAAAATTTTGGAAATGATTTTTACGGAGCTTTTGCCAATGCTGGGCGATAAGGATAACGCGAGTTTATTTTTGGGTACTATTGATAAACGTAACTACCAATTTAATTACTCTAGGTCGGGCAGTTTTTATGCTTATCATCAAATTCAAGGTCGCGAAACCTTGACGGAGCTGTCGGAAACTCAAGGACTGATGACCAGTAAATTTAATTCTGCGTTCCAATCCAGACATACGACCTTAAATCAATTTGATCGACTGGTCATTCTAACTCAGGGGATTGTGGAAAACAAAAGTAAAGCAGGTGCTTCATGGCCCGAGACAGCATTAAAAGAAACTATTCGTAAGTCTCCCAAAAAGGGGACTCATGAGTTGCGAAACGAAATCCTTTTTCAAAACGAAAAATTTTTGGACGGTTGTGAATTGGATTATGACGTTACTGTTCTAGTCGCAGAGGTCAAGGATCCTGTGATTAAACTTGCGACTCCGTAAGGACTTTGTTACTTTAAAAAATAAAAAATTAATTCATTCGGAAGGTAATTATGGCAACGGAAGTTCAGATTTTTGAAGGCGCACTAGATAAAGGCTTAGAAGGAATCGTAGCATGTACTACATCAGTTTCTTCTATCGTAGGTAACACTCTTAATTTTCGTGGCTACACAATCGAAGATTTGGCACAAAATTCTACATTTGAAGAAGTAGTATATTTGCTCTGGAATAACAAACTTCCTAACGCGAGTGAATTAGAAACATTCAAAGCCGCTTTGTACAAAGAAACTGTTTTAAGTGCTGACTACATCAAAATTTTAAAAACAATCCCAACTAAAGGTGTTCACCCAATGGCATGGCTGCGTACAGCCGTTTCATTGACTGCGCATTTGGATGCTGACGCGAATGATATGTCAGTGGAAGCCAACAAACGCAAAGCGATGAGCCTAACTGGTAAAATGGGAACGATCGTTTGTGCTTTCGATGCTATCCGTAATGGTCGCGAACCAATCGCACCAGTTGCTGGTAAAAGCGTCGCATGGAACTTTATGTACATGCTTGGCGGCGGTAAAGAGCCAGACACGGAATCAGTAAAGGTATTTGATACATGCTTGATCTTGCATGCCGATCACGAATTAAATTGTTCTGCATTCGCGACTCGCGTAACAGCATCGTCATTATCTGATTTACATTCAGCGATCGTATCTGCGATCGGGGCTCTAAAAGGACCTCTTCACGGCGGTGCGAATGAGCAAGTAATGATCATGCTTAAAAAAATCGGTAATATCGAAAATGCTAAGCAATTCGTAAAAGATGCATTAGATGCTAAAGAGAAAGTAATGGGTATCGGTCACCGTGTTTATAAAAACGGCGATCCGCGCGCAGCTATTTTAAGAAAAATTTCTGAAAAATTGACTCAAAAAATCGGTGAACCTCAATGGTATCAAATGTCGACATTGATCGACGATACAATGAACAAAGAAAAAGGTTTAATGCCGAACGTGGATTTCTATTCAGCGACTGTTTATTACGCGATGAAAATTCCAACTGACATTTACACGCCCATTTTTGCAGTATCTAGAATCGCTGGCTGGTGTGCACATGCATTTGAACAATACGCTAACAACCGTATCTATCGTCCACGCAGTAAGTGGCAAGGTAAAGAGGGGCTTAACTGGAAACCAGTAAGCGAAAGATAGTACGAATAATAGTTTAAATATCAAGACACTTGATATCTTGATGTCTGCAATATCTGAGGGGAAAAATCATGGCTAGCATTTTTACGAAAATTATTAATGGTGAGTTGCCTTGTTATAAAGTTTTTGAAGATGATCAATCGATTTCTTTTTTAGCTTTGGATCAGGTAACTCGCGGCCATACGCTAGTCGTTCCCAAAGTAGAAGTCGATCATTGGGTCGACGTTCCTGAAGAGATCTTTTTGAAAGTTCAGTCGAACGCTCAAAAGATTGCTAAAGCTGTACAGAAATACACAGAAGCTCCTCGAATTCTAACGGCTACTATTGGATTTGAGGTTCCTCATTTTCATCTCCATTTGGTACCTGGCAAAAAGCTATCGGACCTAGACTTTACGAAAGGCAAGCGTTTGCCTGCAGAAGAAATGGAAAAGATCCAAAAGGGGATTATTTCATTTTTAAAGTCTGAATAGACTTTTGTTTCCCCACTTTTCGTCCGATATGTAGACAGATGAAAAGTCACTATTTATATCCTGGTAACATTGCGGCCTTCAAAGAAGAGACTGTAATTTCCACTCTGCTTGGTAGCTGTGTGGCAGTGGCTTTGTATGATCCTGAAAAAAAAATCGGCGGTTTAAATCACTATCTGCTGCCAGCACCAACTCCGAATGATAAAATCTGTCCTCGATATGGCACTGTAGCTATTGCTGAGCTGATTACGAGTCTAAAATGTTTGGGTGCAAACACGAATAATTTAAAAGCTAAAATTTATGGTGGTGGTAACGTAATCACCAATGTTCTAAGCGGACCGTCTATTGGTTCGTTAAATATTGCAGTGGCCGAGAAAATCTTAAAGCATTTAAATATCCCTATAGTAGAGAAAAACGTGGGGGGAACTAAAGCCCGTACTATTAAATTCAACACGACAACATTTGCAGTTTTACATAACGTCACTGAAGATAAAGCGGCCTAGCGCGCTTCTAAAAAAAGATTCTTGCTTAATCGATAGCTTCATTGTGTATTCACAATTATGAACTCATTGAAAAACTTAATAGACCAACTGGGCATTGCTCAACCACCCATGACCATTTGGACAACAGCGACCGAAGGTGACCTTGGCTATGCGTTTAGTGGCGATGTGGCCGTTCCGTCAGGATTTTCGAAAACTGTGAGTTATTTTAATTCAGCCTTGGTCTTTCATGTGAAAGAAGCCGATGCCATTCAGGTCATTACGAAAATTCAACAATCTAAAAAAGCTCAAGCTAAACTAGAGAATTGGGATGTGAACGAAGTTCGCACTCGGTTCGAAAAAATTAAATCTATTATTGTTGAAAATAAAACCGCTATTGCGGGCCTAGAGGCCCACTTTCAAGGTACGACACGTAAATTTCAGCAGCAGTGGTCTGTGGAACCTGTGCTTCAGATTCTTGAGCAGCTTTTAAGTCAGTCCGAAAAATTTGATGTAGCGAGCCCTAAAGGTTTGGTCGGTGCTATTACTCCCAAAGCAAGTTCATTTTATGAAATTGGTTGGCGCATTCTGTACTCTCTTTTTCATAAAGATGGCCTACTGATTAAGCCGGCGATGGAAACGGCGTTGAGTGCAGTGATTTGGCAGGAAATTTTAAGAGATTGCGATTTGCCAGAGGGATTGGTTAGTTTCGTATTCGGTTCTGGTGGGACAGTAGGTAAACTATTATTCGATCACCCCGGCGTTAGAAATTTATCTTTCTCGGGTTCTTACGACACTTTAAAATCCTATCAGTTAACGCTCGAGAAAAAATATCAGCTATTTTTCAATGGTAAAAATGCTGTCTGTGTATTGAGTGATTTTGATTTTAAAAATCAGATGAAAGATATTGTTCAGCTGTTTGTTGAACATAACGGTCGTAGTGTTTTTTCACCATCACGATTGTTTGTAATTGATACGTTTGAGAAGGAATTCAAAATAGCATTAGCCGCCTATTTACTGAATTTGCCAACGTTGTCTTCGATTGATGATGAATTTGGCTATTTGCCTTTGCGTGATTCTGAAAAGAAAAAAATGGCAGAAATTAAAAGTCGTTTTGAATCTGAAGAAGCGAAGATAATTTATGGAAATGAAAATTTCTTATTTTATTCGGATCTGGCTAATTGTTCAGAGTTATACCAAGAGAATTTGGAGTTGCCTGTTTATAATTTAACGGCTGTAAAATATTCCCACGAGATGGCAAAATGGTTGAACAATAGTTCATTTGGTCATTCGGTTGTTATTTTTGGCCCTGAAGAGAAATCAAAAAAGCTAGCAATGAAGTCTGAAGTTGGTAAAGTGATTTTAAACCCGATGCCTTTGAAGAATGAATGGGTGAGCCCAGTTAAAATGTCTGGTTTCGGTGAAGTGAACAACGCGATACCGAATTCATTTTATTCATTCGTTAAAGTCTAGTATGCCACGATAATGTGGCTACTGGGATGTCCAACCGCCATCTAACGTCATAGAAGATCCTGTAATGTTTTTTCCTGCTGGAGAGCAAAGGAAAAGAACTAACTCAGCGATGTCTGAAACTTCGGTGAATGTTTTAGAAGGTTGCTTTTCTTCAAGCAGTTTTACACTGGCTTGCTCGATGCTGATGTTTTCTTTTTTAGCGCGATCTTGAATTTGATTTTCCACGAGTGGAGTTTTCACCCAACCAGGACAAATAGAATTACATGTTACACCAGATCCGGCCGTTTCAAGGGCCACGGTTTTTGATAATCCAATCAATCCATGCTTAGCAGCCACATATGCCGATTTATTAACGGAAGCCACAAGACCATGAACCGAGGAAATGTTAATGATCCGACCCATACTTAGTGGTTTCTGTTTTAAGAAATTTTGAATCAACATAAATGGAACAGTTAAGTGCAGTTGTAACAATAGCTCCCACTTTTCAATTGGAAAATCTTGAACCGGTGAAACAAATTGAAGCCCAGCATTGTTAATCAAGATAGAGTGCGCAGGAAGTACCGTCAGAAATTTTTGAAATTTAGCCTTATCCGAGAAATCGACTGAGTGATATTGAATGTTCGCACCCGTTTGATTTTTTAAAGTTTCAATTTTATCTCTGACTTGGTCTGCAGTTTCTAGACCTTGTAAGATCAAATTAATTTTCTGTTTAGCGAGTGATTGCGCAATTCCCCAACCGATACCGCTAGAACTGCCCGTGACCAAAGCCCATTGATTGCTAAATTGATTCATGCTGAAAGTTCTATCAGGACTAATATCTGATAGGCAACCAGATCTTAGTTAGACAACAAATTTTCATGTCATTAAGTTTTGAGGGTTTAGTTATGTCATTTGTCGGTCGATGGTTTTAACAGATACTTCGGAGGAGTTATGTCAATCACTCGACAAATTTGGCTTTTAACAGCCGTATTAATATCAGGTTTAATTATTACGGGAGTTTTTTCGTACACAAAATCAGGACAACTATTAAATAGTATAACTGATCTCAGTAAGACCCAATTGCCCGCGACCAGAAATATGCTTCTGGCGGATATGATGCATGACGGGATGCGGGCGGTTGTATACAACGCAATAGTAGCCGCTGAAAGTAAAAATGTGGACGAATTGGCATCTCTTGTTAAAGAGGCGGAAGAAAAAGGAAAAGAATTTAATACCTATATTAATAATTTGGGTGAACTAGGAATAAAGCCAGCTACCCGAGACGCTATAAACCAAGTAAAGCCTCTGCTTGTTATTTATGCCAAGCAAACAATTGATTTGGTTTCGTTAGCTAAAGAATTAAAAGGTGAGGAATTAAAACAAAAGCTACCAAAGTTTATGGAAATTTTTAAAGACCTTGAAGGCAAAATGGAGGCTCTTGGTGAGCTAATCGAAAAAGATGCTGGTCAAATAAATGAAGAAGGGAAAAATATCCAAACGATGTTGGGAATATTTATTTCTGCATTTATTCTAGTTGGTTTTACTATTTCATTGATTACCATCCGTAAAGTCGTTGGCGCACTCAATGGTATGACTCTAAAAATCAGTAGCGCATCTAAGGATTTAAATGGTTCCAGCGAAGAATTGTCAAAATCGTCGCACGCGTTTTCTTCTGGACTGACAGAAACCTCGGCTTCATTGCAAGAGTCAGTGGCGTCGCTGGAAGAAATTAGTTCGATGGTAAAAAAGAATAATGAACATTCTGATGTTGCTTATGAATTATCACAAACCAGTCTAAGACTTTCAAAAAACGGATATGAGGAAATGGGTGCTCTCGTTAAAGCGATGAGTGAGATTAACGATGTATCTAAAAAAATTGAAGAAATCATTCTTGTAATCGATGATATTGCTTTTCAAACGAACCTTTTAGCTTTGAACGCGGCTGTAGAGGCGGCGCGTGCGGGTGAGCAAGGAAAAGGCTTTGCCGTCGTTGCTGAGGCAGTTCGTGCGTTAGCGCAACGAAGCGCCATTGCAGCCAAAGATATCACATCGCTTATCCAAGATAGCGTTGAGAAAATTAGAACAGGCTCAAACTCAGTTAACTCAAATGAAAAGACAATTCGCGAAATCAACGAATCCATGGGTAAGCTAGGATTAATCAGCAAGGAAATCGCTCAGGCCAGCCGAGAACAATCAGCAGCCATTGAGCAGATCAACAAGGCGATGAATCAACTAGATCAATCCTCGCAATCACAAGCGAACTCATCACAGCAGGTATCCGATCAATCGGGCCGATTGTATGATAGTTCGATGGGCTTAGAGAAGCTAGTGAAGGATATGGATTATATGATATATGGGAAGGCCTCTTAGGCCTTTTTTGAAAAACTTCCCTGACAGAATATAGACAGTTTAGCTATTCCCTAAAGTGGCATACAACGCACTCCAGTATTAAATTTTTTGGGTGGGCCGGGGTATGACTAAACTATTATTGTTATTGAGTGTTGCTATTATAGCATTTGAATCAGGCGCTACCAGCGTCACGTGCAAGTCCTTTTATGCGAACCAATCACGCGTAGAAATCGAAAAAGCAATCGAAGAAACTCTTTATATTGGAATTCCTATTTCAGTGAAACCATTCAGTGCGAATGGAAATAGAAATTCGCTTTGGTTGGTGACGCTAGAGAATCCTAAAACCAAGCAAGTCATTACGGCACTATTTAAACCTCGCTATCTAGGTGACGGTGATGGCTGGAATCGCGTAACTATGGAATATGCATCCTACGAAGTAGCAAAGCTTTTAGGAATGGAAAACATTCCACCGGTAGCTTACCGCTATAATTTGACTATTGGTGGTCAGTTCTTTCACGAAGGTTCCATGCAATATTTTGTTAAGGGTGCAAAATTATTAAAGGAAGTTGAGAAGAAAAATTGGAACGTAGATTCAGACTATTTTATTTCTGATGCGCGCATAATAGATATTTTGCTGCAAAATCCAGATCGACATGCGGGAAATTTTATTTACGGTCCTCACTGGATTGATGGGGTCAGCAGACCGTTCTTAATTGATCAAGCGGCGAATATGAGAAAAGGCACGAATATGCGCCTATCTACCAAAGGACCATTTAACGATAGATTGATCGACAACTTTAATCCCAAGACAGTTAGAAATCTGCGCCAGATAACAGCAGAAAAACTATCGATTACATTTCCTTTCATGAGTCGTGAGGAAATTCGGCGGGTGATTCATCATCGTGATGGAATTATCAGTTTTATTGATAGTCGTTCTTCGGGCAAATAAGATTCAACGGACAGACATTACATTGTGGATTGCGGGCTTTACAAATTTGTCGTCCCAAGAAAATCATTTGGTGGGAAATTTTAATCCAATTTTTTTTTGGAACAATTTTTAGTAAATCCTGCTCAATCTTTTCGGGCGTTTTGCTTTTCGTTAAACCTAAACGCTGGCTGATCCGGCTGACATGAGTATCTACAACAATTCCATTTGGTATTTCAAAAGCGACACCCAATACTACGTTGGCTGTTTTTCTGCCGACTCCGGCTAGCGCAATAAGTGAATCAACGTCTTGAGGAACTTCGCCGTGGTGTTTGTCACAGATATCTTGGCTGCACTTTTTGATATTCTTGGCTTTGTTTTTATAAAACCCAGTGGATTTAATTAGATCTTCAATTTTTTCGACCGGGGCGTCCGCCATAGCTTGTGGGGTGCCATAGTTTTTAAACAGGTCAGGGGTCACTTTGTTCACGCGCTCGTCTGTGCATTGAGCCGACAGGATCGTTGCAATTAATAATTCATAAGGATTCTTATGAGTTAGTTCACAATAAGCATCAGGGTATTTTTTGTGGAGTTTTTTAAGGGTGTCTTGATAGTCTAAGGCTTTTACAAATTTCTTTTTCGCCATCAATTAGTCACAGAGATTAAGTGCCGAAATCGCCAATGGCTTCAACTGGGCAACCAGTCATTGCTTCTTGGCAAGCGGCCTCTTCAGCTGGACTATCGGGCTGTTTTTTTACAAACGCATGGCCATCTTCTGGATGCATCCCAAAGTTATCGGGAGCTGACAAAACGCAGGCGTCACATGCGATACATGACTGGTCTACGAACATTTTGCCTTCGATGTTATCTTTCCATTTTTGTTTTAAATCTGCCATAGGTAAAACTTATAACTTTAGCCTAGGGCCGAGTCAATAGGTCGTACAGACTCCAGTCTTATATTTGCCGGGAATCAGGATAAAACCTCTTAAAGCCTGAAAAATTTAGTTATACTGAAATGCAAAGGGGTGCCCATGCTAGAAGGACCTAAGGTTCCTAACGAGAAAGAATTTGAAAAAGTACTAGAGTTTCTAAACCATAAGCTTCGCCCCGAGCAAGGTTGGTCTATTGATAAAGAATATCCAACAGCACTTAATTTGGCCAATAGACATAATATGAACATCGTCATGAGTGAGGACCGCATAGTTTCTCACGCCGTATTAAAAACATTGATCGTTAAATCACCACATTTAATTTACAAAGTCGGAGCCATTGGCTCTGTCGTAACGGATGAAGAGTTTCGTAATCAAGGATTGTCTCATAAGATTTTAAATGAATCGTTAAACTCAGCAAAGCAGCAAAACTGCGACGTAGCCATATTATGGACCAATCTGTACGACTTCTATCGCAAGTTAGGATTTGAGCTCGGGGGATATGAAATTTCTCTTAGTTTTGAACGCACGATGGCCTTTGACTCCACTCAGTACAAATACTCAAAAGATAAAAACGTCAGTGTGGAAGCCTTAGCTAAAATTTATTCTCAGCATTCAGTTGCGACGATTCGATCTCAAGATGAATTTAGAAAGTTCCTATCGATTCCGAACACGCAGCTTTATACAGTTTGGAATTTAAATGGCACCCTTGCGGGTTATGCTATTGAAGGTAAAGGTGCCGACTTAAGTAACTACATCCACGAGTGGGGTGGTTCAGTCACCGCGATTAAAAACCTATTGGGCTACATCAGCCATGTTAAAAATCATCCATTTCATTTTATTGCTCCAAGACACTCCGTTAATTTGATCAATGAGCTTCGAAAGTATGCGGATTACGTCAATGAAGGTTACTTAGGAATGATTCGTATTACCAACTTTGAAGGGCTGGCGTTGAAAATCAAAAAAGCATTTCGCAATGTTGGGGTTTCTGATTTCGTATTTGAAAAAAGCAACGGGGCGATTTTATTTGGGTGCAATGGTGATTTATACACAATCGAATCAGAAAAAGACCTGATTCCTTTGTTATTCGGTCCAGTTGATTTCGATACTCAAGATATTTTTAAGCCTGAGACGGCCCAAAAATTAAAAACACTTTTACCACTACCGCTTTGGATTTGGGGCTGGGACTCAGTATGAAGTTTGTCTGTTTTCTGACTGTATTTTTGGTCTTGTCCTCGTGCAATCAGAATAAAAAATTAGAAGAAGATTTAGGCGCTAAAGTGAGCTCGGAGCAGTTTGAAAAGGCCGTTATCGAAGCTTGGGGTGACGATAACATTCTGACCATCAAAAAAGATGATTACGCCTACATCGAAAAAAGTATTTCATTGAATTATGGTCCGATGCAGAAGTCGTTTGGTAAAGCTATGACGGTGACCACAATTGAAACCGAAGCCGATATAGTAAAACACCACTTAGTGATTCAATCAGAAGAAATTCAAAATGGAACGCAGTCTAAATTATCTACTCGTGAGCGCGTTCTTTCTGTGAAGAAAGCAACGGCGGCGTCGCAAGCACTATCTCCAACGGTTAAGCTTGAAAACTTAGAGGACGAGATCCAAGCGACACCGTTCGAAAATTTTCTAGATACACTAGGTTTGTGCAGCGTGCAGACAATAGAGTGCTATAATTTGAAAGTTGAAAACTTTGAAGAGGCCGTACCAACTGAAGTGGAAGGCAACAACTGTCGTTTCTTTGAAGGTTGCAAATGGAAAGGTAAGAAAGTATCCTTCGTTGTTCGTATTCCTTATAAAGAAGACGGATCTGACGAAGTAAAAAAACAGAATAATATCATTTCATTCAAGATCGTACATAACATGCCCTACTTGTTTAAGATGGTAGAGTATTGTTTTGAAGGTCTTTCTGAATATCAAAATCAAAAATTCCCAGTTAAAGTCTGTACCCAAGTCAAAGATACGATAAAGGGACAATAATCAAAACTTAAGTCTATTCAGTTTGTATCATTACTAGCCGATCTGGTTAGTAATGAATATCAAGAGTGTACTCAACCCTAACGCGATAAATTCGGTCAAGAATGTCGACAGAGCGGAAAGAACAATTCAATCCGATTCGACCCATGACCGTGATCCCAATAGCAATTCTGGCTATGATCAAAATCGTAAAAATAATCAGCCTCTCACCGAAGAAGAAATCGAACACGCATTAGAACATCTAAAAGGTTTAGCGTTTGTGAAAGAGCACGGCTGGGTCATCGAAATGCAAACGGAAGGCAACGCTCGGTTTGTATTAGTGAAGGACGCCGTCGGCACATTAATCCGCCGTTTTCCAGAAAATGAGCTTAGAACTTTGCCGGTCGACCTTGACGATAAAAAGGGCCAACTCCTTAAGAAAACTGCCTGATCTGGCGCTTTTCCTGCAATCTTAAATAAGTCATGAGAATGGATGTGCGTAAGCGGCTCTCTGGTACTATTGCGTGGATTTTGCTGTCATTATTATTGACACCGGCATCCACTTTTGCGGACTCAGTAGCTTGCTATTTCTTCTATAATCCTAGTGCCCCTCAACAATTTATTCAAAACGCCAAACTTTCTGATTTAGCCCGCTTAAAAGGCGAATGGTTTGAAATCATCGTTCCTCAACAAAATGGCGAGAGGTTGGGTTTTGAATATAAGTTAGTCTCTAATTGGCGACAAGTTGAGGAGTCGTTTGAAGGAATTAGTTTTGCGGATCGTGGTTTTGTCAAAATTAAGTTGGACGAATACGTAAAAGGCTTTCGGAATGTTGCTCATTATTTTTCTATTGTTGCAAAGAACCATGGCGCCGGGTTGAAGACCCGAATTAAAGATATTCATTCTCTTAGAAACAAAATTATTGATCGGGCTAAGGCCTATTTGGAAATGGGAAAAGTTTTTACCTTTGAACGCCTTGATGATTTCATCGGTGTCCGTTTGATGCTGAATCCTGACTCTGAACTGTTAGCCCAAGGTGATCCAGAAAGCCCTGAGGTTCGCCGACGTTTTGCTAAGCAATTAGGCTTTGCAAATTCGAGCGCCATAGAAAAAATTGAATTCAAAGGGGGATCTGATGATCAGGCTAAAGAGAGATACTATCGGGCAACTCACATTACTGTAAGAATGCCCGATGGAATTCCCGTTGAAGTTCAATTAATGTCTAAAAGTACGGCAATTTGGCATCAGTGGGACCATCCCAAAGTGTATAAAGCGACAACGACAAATCCTTGGGATAAATCCAAATTAAAATATTACTCTACATTTTGGATTCGTATAATTAATACGATAGAAGACGGTCGTGGAACCATATCGCAAACCCAAGCTCTTACGGAATTGCTAGAGCTGTATGGTTTTAATCAACAGTCGACTCCTCTGCCTAATCTCAAAGGGTCAAGTTGGTTGAATGACTTAGATGAATCTATGGCAAACTGGTTAGGCTTACCTCCCGCTGATCGTTTTCTGGGTAAAGACAGTGCTCTCTCGCCATTGGCACAACGTCAGCTTTTCCGCCAACTAGAATTAGCTAAGTAAAATCAGTAACATAAGACTTTTCTCTTGCTTATTTTTTAGTATCTATGCTAAAGATCACACTTACGCCTGAACTTTATATTTGAATCTACATTTTTAGACTAGGAATTGGACTAATGCTATATCAGTGGCTCTACTCGCTCAGTAACGAATTTTCTGCACTTAACATTTTTAGATACATCACAGTTAGAACCTTCATCGCATTCTTTACCGCATTTTTCTTGAGCTTAATTTGGGGACCGATTTTTATCCGTCGCATGATTGAGCGTCACTATGGGCAATCTATCCGTGATGATGGTCCGCAAACACACAAGAAAAAATCTGGCACACCAACAATGGGTGGTGGTTTGATTTTATTATCAACGCTGATTCCTTGTTTCTTGTGGGTGGATATGCGTAATCCATTTGTCTGGGCCGTGCTAATCATCACTTGGGGATATGGCGCCATTGGTTACATCGACGACTATTTAAAAGTAAGTAAGAAAAATACAAAAGGTTTATCTGGAAAAATTCGTCTTTTAGGTGAGTTTCTGATTGCGGGTGTGACTCTGTACGTTTTGATTACGTATCATGGTCTTTCAACACATATCGTTTTTCCTTTCGTCAAAGGACTACAATTTGATTTAGGCTATTTCTACGTGGCTTTTGGATCGTTAGTCATCGTTGGTACAGCGAACGCTGTAAACTTAACTGATGGTTTGGATGGATTAGCTATCGTGCCTGTTGTGATATCAGCGACGACATTAGGTTTGTTCGCCTACGTTGCCGGTCATGCGGGAATTGCGAACTACTTGCAAATTCCACATGTGTCGGGTGCCGGCGAATTGACTCCGGTGGCTGCAACCATCGTGGCGGCCGGTTTAGGATTCTTATGGTTTAATACCTATCCTGCGCAAGTGTTCATGGGTGACGTGGGCAGTTTAAGCTTGGGTGGATTTCTGGGCACAATGGCTGTACTAACCAAGAATGAAATCTTGATGGTGATTCTTGGTGGTGTGTTTGTTGTTGAAGCATTGAGCGTAATCACTCAGGTTATTTCTTTCAAATTGACGGGTAAGCGTATTTTTAAAATGGCGCCAATCCATCATCACTTTGAACTTAAAGGTTTAACAGAAACTAAAATCATCGTGCGATTCTGGATCATCTCGATTTTATTAGCGGTTCTAAGTTTAGCGACATTGAAAATTAGATAGTTGGTTTTAAAAATTTAATAGGCGAAAGAGGCTATATGTATAAAGAGTTATCGGAATTAAAAGACAAGCGCATCCTAGTAGTGGGTTTAGGGAAAACAGGCGTATCACTATGCCATTTTCTAACTCAGCATGGAGCGCAAGTTACGGTTACTGATCATAAATCAAAACCAGAACTATCAGCTCAGTTAGAACCACTGGAAGGAATGCCAATCAAGTTTGAATTGGGTTCGCATTCACCAAAAACATTCTTACAACAAGATCTAGTTATCTTGAGCCCGGGTGTTTCACCTATCTTGAAAATTTTCGAATACGCACGCAGCCAGGGTATTAAAATCACCGGCGAGTTTGAATTCGCTCAAGGTTTTATAAAAGAGCCAATGGTAGGTGTTACGGGAACAAACGGTAAGACAACGGTAGCTCGTTTAGCAGAAGCCATGTTGAAAAACAGCGGCATCACTTGCTGGGTGGGTGGATCGAATGAGCGTCCATTAACTGACTACCTACGTTTCAATGAAAAAACGCAAGTTGTGATTATCGAAGTGTCTGCATTCATGTTAGAGCACACGGAATCATTCAACCCATCAAACATTGTATTTACAAATTTAGCTGAAAATCATTTAGACCGTTATCGTTCGATGGAAGAGTACATCAATGCAAAACGCCGCGTTTTCAGAAACACAAATCAAATGACGACATCTATCTTAAATGCAGATGACAATGCGGTAGTTGAGCTTGCCCGTGATCCAGCGGTTCAACGTGGTAAGATTTTCTACTTCTCTCGCAAACAAGCATTAGAACCACAAATTATGAATATCGGTGGCGCTGTAAATATCGTGGACGAAGTTCGTGTCCGCACGGGTCCTGACGTTGAAGTGTTTTCGATCAAGAACATGAAATTACGTGGTAAGCACAGCATTGAAAACGTTATGGCGGCGTTACTAGTATCCCGTGAACATGGCGCTACTAAAGAAGCGATCCAAAAAACAATAGATACTTTTGATAGCCTACCTCACCGTATTGAGTATGTTCGTAAAGTTCGCGGTGCGATTTTCTACAACGATTCAAAAGCAACGAACGTTCATGCAGTATTACGTTCATTAGATACATTTGATGAAAACGTAATTTTGATCATGGGTGGTAAAGATACAAATCTGAACTACGAGCCTTTAAGAAATATGATCAAACGCAAGGTCAAGACTTTGATCCTGGTCGGTGAAGCAAAAGAACGCATAAATCGTGAATTAGGTGATTTTTCTGAAACATTCTTGATCGGAACTTTTGAAGAAGCCGTATTGATAGCATTCCATAAGACTAGAATTGGCGATATCGTATTGCTAAGTCCGGGTTGTTCGTCTCATGATATGTTTGATAGTTACGAGGAACGTGGAGACTATTACAAACAGATTATTAAGAAGTTTCAATAGTCAGTTTTGATATAGACGTTTTCTTAACTATCTTATAATCTATTTAAGGAATAAATAAGGAGACGTCCATGTTATCAAGAAGGAATTTGGTAGGGATTGTACTAGCAAGCACAGTTCTATTCGCAGGTTGTTCAACCGCGTACAAAGCAAGACAAGAAGAAAAAACTAAAGTTGCCGCAACAACAGGTCACTACTGTGAGTTTGTTAATGGCGATGCTCACAATGACGTTGATGTTGAGTTAACTCTGCAAATGGCTAAGAAATGTGACCTAAATAAACCGTACACAATGACTAATTATAAAAATGCGTCGGATATTTTTGGTATCGTTTATTGCTGTAATTACCAAAAAGGTAAACCTGCAGCTGGTAACAATGCAAAACCTGCGGATGGATTAGATTAAACATAAATGCTAAGAGCGTTATCATCGAACCTATTTCTAGCCATGCTAACATTAGTGGGGCTAGGGATTGTTCAAGTTTATAGTTCTAGTTATATTTTTGCCTTTGAAAACTATGGTGATGGATTGTTTTTTCTAAAAAAACAAATTCTGTTCACGATTGTAGGCTTCGTTGCTTTTTTCGTAGCGTTTAAAATTCGTTTAGAATGGTTTGAAAAGTTAAGCTGGGTGATGTGGGTAGTTTCTGCATCCTTAGTGGCGTTGACTCTGATTCCAGGAGTCGGTGTACGCGTGGGTGGCGCTATTCGTTGGATACAATTACCATTTGGTTTTCGGTTTGAGCCAGGCGAGATGTTGAAAATGAGTTTGATATTTTTCTTATCGACTCTTTTATTTTCTGAAAAGAACTGGATATCTCAGCGCAGTTTGGCGGCGCGATTTGTATTATTTGCGGCTCCATTTGGAATGTTATTGAAGCAACCTGATTTCGGTAGTTTCATGATTCTATTTGTTACTACAGTGAGTTTGTTATTTCTTTCTGGATTGTCATGGAAATGGATTGCGGGCGGCGCGGCCGTTTCATTACCAGCATTTTATTTTCTAGTTATGCGAGTCGATTATCGCCGAGCCCGTATTGCAGCCTTTTTAGACCCGTGGTCAGATCCCGAACGTAAAGGTTTCCAAGTGATTCAATCGATGCTCAGTTTCCATTCGGGCGGTGCGACCGGTGCTGGATTGGGAAATGGACAAGGGAAGTTGTTTTTCCTTCCTGAGGCTCACACCGATTTTACTTTGGCCGTATTTGGCGAGGAATTAGGTTTCATTGGTTTAGTGATATTGATGAGCTTGTATGCGTATATCGTGTTTCGTATCTTTCAAATTGGAATTTTAACCAAGTCTGCTTTTTATAAATCAATTTGTATCGGTGGCGGCGTTTTATTTGGTTTAAATTTTCTAATTAATGCAGGCGTTACTATGGGCTTGTTCCCAACTAAAGGATTAACTATGCCGTTCCTAAGCTACGGTGGTAGTTCTTTAGTCGTATTTATGTTTCTGTTTGGTGTACTTGTTAATATTGAGAAAAATACAGAAAGAAGTTTGAATTGAAAACAATTATTATCGCGGGTGGGGGAACAGGTGGACATATTTATCCAGCCCTTACCATTGCTAAATCCATACAAAGTTTGAATCCCGATTTAAACGTTGAATTTGTGGGAACTCCAGACGGATTGGAATCTAAAATTATTCCTAAACATGGATTTACGATTTCTTTTATTTCTGTTGGTAAATTGAATTACAAAGGCGGCTTTCTTAGAAAGTTGAAAACCCTGTTTCAATTACCGTGGGCTTTTGTGAAATCTTTAGCGCTAGTCATAGAAAAGAAACCGATTTTAGTATTGGGCGTGGGCGGTTATGCTTCGGGACCATTTGTTCTAGCAAGTTCGGTATTAGGAATTCCAACCGCTTTGTGGGAACCTAATGCACATCCTGGTATGACCAATCGAATGTTGGCTCGATTTGTACGTAAAACATTTTTAGTTTTTGAAGAAAGCCGAAAATACATGAAAGCCAAAAAGTTCGAAGTATTGGGGCTTCCTGTCCGAGAAGAAATTGAAAAGTTAAATTCTATAGAACCTAAAAAAGACGACGATAAAATATTTAAAATATTAGTTTTTGGAGGTTCTCAAGGAGCACGCGCTATTAATAATTGCGTGTCTGCGATGATGAAAGAGTTTAAACTTGAAGACGTAGAAATCGTTCATCAAACGGGACCGCTAGATTTTAAATCCGTAGAAGCCGTATATGCCGGACAAGCTAATGTTAAAGTGATGGAGTATTTATACGATATCGAAAGCTACTATATTTGGGCGGACATGGTCATTTGCCGCGCAGGTGCTAGCACTTTGGCAGAATTGGCGGCAGCTAAAAAACCAAGCATTCTCGTTCCACTTCCCACCGCGGCGGATGATCATCAAAAAAAGAACGCGCTCTCACTAGTTAATAAAAATGCTGCCCGCTTAATTGAACAAAAAGATTTGACCCCAGGGGTACTTTTTAATTTAATCGGAGAGCTTCGCAGTCAGCCTGGATTATTGAAAAAAATGAGTGAAAATGTTCAGTATTTTTATCAGCCTCAGGCGGCAAGAAAAATAGCGGAAAAGTTAATTAATCTGCAATTTGATAACGAGTAGTCTGATGATGTTTAAAAAATCTAAATTTCACTTTATTGGTATCGGCGGCATTGGAATGTGCGGATTGGCCGAACTTTTAAAAAATATGGGCCACGAAGTCAGTGGTAGTGATTTATCTGAAAATGCCAATACTGAAGATTTAAAGCGAAAAGGTGTTCGCGTATTTATAGGCCATGATCAATCTCATTTAGGTGATGTTGATGTCGTTGTGTATAGCTCGGCTGTCAAACAAGATAACCCAGAATGGATTGCTGCAAAGTCCAAACAAATCCCGGTGATCCCTCGAGCCGAGGCACTGAGTGAAATCATGCGCTCAAAACGCGGCATCGCCGTGGCGGGGACTCATGGCAAAACGACGACTACGAGTTTAATTTCATCGGTTTTTTTACAAGCTAATTTGAGTCCAACTATTGTAGTGGGTGGCCGATTTGAAAAAATCGGATCGACTGCATTGCTTGGCAGTGGCGAGTGGATGATTGCAGAAGCTGACGAGAGTGATGGCAGTTTTCATAAATTGACGCCAGAGATTTCAATCATCACCAATATTGATTCGGATCATTTGGATTTTTATAAAACGTTTGAAAACGTTCAAAAATCATTTTCCCAATTTGCACAACGCATTCCATTTTATGGTTCCGTTGTTGTGTGTGGCGATGACAAAGTAACAAAAAACTTATTCGAAAATTTTCCTAAACGTATTTTTTTCTACGGATTCTCTACCGATAATGATTTTTATCTTAAAGGTGAGAAAAGCGAATACGACATTTTTACTCATGATAAAAAGACGGATAAAGAAACGAAAATGGGCCGATTGTCGTTGCAGGTTCCAGGACGGCATAATGCTTTGAATGCACTGGCTGCATTTGTGGCCGCCTACCAAGCCGGTATTCCGGTAGATACTATCTTGGCCGGATTAAAAAATTTCCAAGGTGTAGATCGTCGTTTTCAATTCAAGGGCAACATGGGAACGGTTCAAGTGTATGATGATTATGGTCATCACCCTACAGAAGTTCGCGCTGTACTTGAAGCATTCAAAGAAAAGTTTCCAGACCAAAGGCTAGTGACGATGTTCCAGCCCCATCGGTATTCACGCACCCAAAGTTGTTGGAATGAATTTATCAATTGTTTCTATCTAACTGATGTTCTGATTTTAACGGATATCTACGCAGGTGGCGAATCGCCGATTCCCAACATCAGCGCCAAGCGCCTGTACGAGGAAATTCGATTGGATAACAAGTTCTACATACCTAACAATGCAACAAAATTGGACAGTCTGAAGAAGATTTTGCAACCCGGGGATATATTTCTAACTCTTGGTGCTGGCGACAATTGGAAAACAGGCATGGCTTTGTTAGGTCCTGCGAAATAGCCATAGTATTGATCCCGCAGTAAACATCACATAGAATTAAAGAGTCGATTAATTTTTCGAAAAGGAATTATATGAAAAATGTGTTGTCTCTATTATCGTCTGTAGTGTTGTTTCTTGGTGTTTCTTCAGTTCAAGCAAATCCATTCGGTGATGCCACTAAAGCATTAAACAACGCGGGAAACTCTGTTAATCAAGCGGGCGAGGATTTAGCTAAAAAACAAGCCGAAGCAGAGGCTCATAATAAAGCGGAAGCTGATAAAGTGGCAGCTGCAGCAAAAGCAGCTGAAGATCAAAAGAAAGCTGAGGCAGACAAAGCCGCCGCAGCTCAAAAACAACTAGAAGCTCAAAAGAAATCTGAGGCGGATAAATTAGCCAACGCTCAAAAAACTATAGATGATAAAAAGAAAGTAGAAGCTGATAAAATGGCCGCTGCCAAAAAACAATTGGATGCTAGAAAAAAAGCCGAGACTGAAAAAGTAGCATCGGCTCAAAAGTTAATGGATGCGCAAAAGAAAATGGAAGCTGACAAAATAGCGGCTACCCAAAAGCAAGCTGAGGCAGCTAAACAAACTGCTGCGCAACACGCAGACACTGGCCATTTAAAAGCGGTGACGGCCGCGGGCGCTAGTCAAGTTCAGCAAGGTGCCGCTACGGCTCAAGCTGCTGGTGCCCATGCAAAAGCGGCGACAGTTCAAACTGTAGATCAAGTTAAAGCCGCAGCAGCGAATGTTAAAGTTCCTGAGGTAAAAGCACCAGAAGTGAAAGTGCCGGTAGTTAAAGCCCCAGAAGTTAAAGTTCCCGCAGTGAAAGCTCCAGCAGTGAAAGCTCCAGCAGTAACGGCTCCTCAAGTTAAGGCTCCGACTGTAACTGCGCCTACGGTAACTCCTCCGCAAGTTAAAATGCCAGGACAATAATTAATGCTGAAAGTATCATTTCTTTTATTTTCATGCGTAGTGGTGCTTTCCGGCTGCGCCGTTATGCATAGTGTTCAGATTGGCGAAATTGAAAGTTCACCAGATTTGGAATCTGTTCCGTTTGAAATCAAAGTCAGCGAATTCGGCATTGACTTAAATGATGTAAAATCAACGGGGCGTATTCTGATGGATAAAAATAGTTCGGACAAAGCTAATGATGCACTTACTGCCATTCAATATTTCCAAATGGGTCCACATACCGGTGCTGGTGTATACAGTATTAGTTACGTAGATCATTTGGAAAATAAAGTACGCGAACAATGTCCTAGCGGTCGAATCACAGGTTTGATGAGCATTCGTGAAACGGCGGAATATCCTATTGTTAAAGGTGAGATTGTTAAAATTAAGGGCTTTTGTTTAAAGAGCAAAAGGGAAAATTTATGAAATTTAGTTTATTAAGTGTTTTGCTAGTTGTGCTAAGTGGTTGTGTGTCATTGAACTCTGTTTCTTTGACCTCGGTTCCGGCTGATAGAAGCAAACGTGTGGCGGCAGCTTCAGAGCGATTCATTTTCATGGGCTTTAATTTTGATAATGATTATGTGAATTCAATTACGTCGGATTTGAAAACTCAATGTCCAAACGGCACGGTGAGTGGGGTTTTGACTAAATCTGAATCTATCAATTATTTTCTTTTTATTTTCTGGAAAAGCAGAGTGAGTGCAAATGGTTACTGTGTGCCAGGAAAAATGGCGTCGGCAAACGATGTTATCAGAAAACGTAAACCAACGGATGATGGCAGTGAAGCCGCTCCAGTTGAAACTACGGAGCCTGCGGTACAATGATGACGAAAAAAATATTTCTTTTTATTTTTACGGTCACGCTTTCGACGTTTGTTGGCTGTACATACAGTGTTCATCAAGTGCCGCTTTCGGATTTTAGACCTTATACAGATGCTAAGTCTGGAAAGCCGATTGAGGCTCGTGGTAGCCAATTTGTAGTCATGGGATTTGCGCAAGAAACAAGTTATGTCGAAAATACCTACAAGCAATTACAAAATCAATGCGCAAACGGAACTGTGACTGGCATTGCTGCTAAATCCTACTCGGAACATGGCTTCTTCTCGTGGACTAATCATATTCATATGCAAGGATTATGCGTTCGACAATAATTTTAAGTCGGTAGCGGGTTTTACGCCGCTCGTGACCTTTAGTTATTTTTTTCTGAATAACTGTTATTTTCTTCTTCTTGTTTTTCTGAAAAATTCGCTTGGCTAGCGCCGTTGCCGGTAATTGTTTTAGTTAGGTGATCCATTTGTTCTT
>CAZCHT010000026.1:0-37193 GCA_964498705.1 uncultured Bdellovibrio sp.
AAATACACCGAACCAAGGAGACTCAGATGAACAACGAAATTTTCGAACAACTAAAAGAACTAGCATTCAAACGTTCAATTCCATTTTGCTACAGCTGCTACATAGAAGCTCCAACTGGCTGCTGTAAAGTCTGTGGATCAGATGATCTTATGCGCTTAGTTCCAGGTGTCGGCTGCGAATACGGTTTATGTTGATATCAGCATAATCCATATTATGCCGAGCTTTTGATTATGTAGAATTGGTTACAGCTCATCCAAGAAATCAAGATCAGAACTGAGCAGTTTCGGCGGAGGTATTTCCAAAACCAAACGTGTTTTTTTGAGTGCTTTTCTTTTCAAAGCCAAGCTTTCCGAAAAGTAAATTTGAGTTGTATCGATTTGTTCATGACCGAGCCATAGTGCAATGATCTGAATATCAACTCCTCGATCCAATAGCTGCATGGCCGTTGTGTGCCTTAGAGTATGGGGTGAAATTCTTTTCTTTGCCAATGAGGGAGCTGTTTTCAAAGCTTTCATGACATACTTTCGAAGCAGGTGTTGAATGGCATCGGTACTCATCTGAGTGCCCTGAATTGTTGGAAACAGATACTGTTGATTTTGAACCCTTCGATCTTGGTGCCATCGGGATAACTTCTTTGCAAAACGTCGATCCAATGGAATTGATCGCTCCTTTCGGCCTTTCCCCACAACAGTTATATATGGAGATTTTCCGAAGACCACATTATCAATCTTAAGAGTTGCTAACTCTGAAACTCGAATTCCAGTGCGGACGCAAAGATCAATCAAAACATGATCTCGTCTTCCTGTCCAAGTCCCAACTTCGATAGAATTTAAGATGGCGGTGACCTCATTTGGCTCTAAAAAATTTCTTGTTTTCTTCGTCTTCTTTTTTAACGGAACATTCATTGCCCGCGACAATGTATCGGCATAATCTGGGCAGCGAAAAAGCAGATATTTACAAAATGACTTCATCGCGCTGAGACGCTGATTACGAGTGGAGATGCTAGAGTTTCTTTGCTTTTCCAGATTGTTTAAAAAATCAGCTACCGACTCATACGATAGGTCGTCGACGGTGAGGCTCGCCGGTTGACGTTTGCACTGATCCCGAAAAAAAAGAATAAAAAGTTTCAGAGTATCTCTATAGGACAAAATAGTTTCTCGGCTGAGTCTGCGCTCCTGTTGACAATATTTTGTTAAAAAATTCTGGATCTCTTTGAGCAGGGCCGCTTTTTTCATCGTTGAGCCTCGTGAAGTCCGAAGCGCATCAATTCAGGAACTCCGGTTAGATACCAATAAGTATCTGTTGGCTCCGCATGGCCGACATAGGTGGAAAGTACCGGCATTAGAGAGTGAACATCACGTTTTTGGCGCAACCATCCCAAAATCGTTCTCACAACAAAAGTATGACGAAGGTCATGAATTCTTGGATACCCAGCGCCGTCAACGGAGGGACGAAGTCCAGCCTTTTGACATGCATGAACAAACGCGTAGTAAATGGAATCTCCATCAACAGCTTGACCGCGATTCATGACAAAGAAATTTTCACACTTTGGCCGTACGATCGTTTTATCTCGATACTTTGCATATTCCCGTAACTTCTTCAGAGTAGTCGGATGAATTGGAATTACCCGCGATTTTCTAAATTTAGTCATTTCTATCAAAAGAGTGCCCTTTGTTACATCGACTTGTGATCGCTTAAGACTAATGGCTTCATTTCTTCTTAGCCCACACGAGGCGATCAAACCAAACATGGTATAAAATGTTTGCCCGCGAATGGGGCTGCTCTGGCCGGGTTCCGCTTTAAATTTTTTTGTCTCACGAAGGATACTTTCAATTTCCTGAGGAGAATAAATATGCGGGTTTGACCGACTACTCTGAAATCGGGATAATTCTTTTGGTGGGATCTCTGTCTTTGGGTCAAATGCTCTCCAGTAGGAAGTAAATCCACGAATTGTTTGAATCTTCCGAGAGATCGTGACTCTTGTCGCGTCAGGAAAGCATTGTACCCAATCCAAAATTGACGAGGTCGTCACAACTTTTTGTTTCTGCTTCAAACAGAACTTTCCGTAATTCCTCAAAACAGAGGTAGCTCCCTCAAACTTTAGCCCGTACATTTTTTTGAGTTCAATATATTCTTCAATCCCTTCGCCAATCGTTTTCATTCTAACCTCCTCCATTCCGTAGGCCAAGCAAGCGGTACAAGCTCAAGTCTTTTGAAGTCAAGTCGTGTATATCTAATCGATGTGTTAATTGATGAGTGGCGCAACAGTTCGGAAACCTCCCTGAGGTTACCCCCGCGATTAAGAATTGCAGAAGCGGCTGAATATCTTAGAAGCCTTGCTCCGTGCAATTCCGTTTTTAATCCTGCTCTGGAGATTGCATGTTTGACGATGGCTGAAACTGCCGATGAGTGCTCAAGTAAGACAATGGGAGCTTTGCTGCGAAGAAACACTTTGCGTTCAGATGACAACGGACGAGCTTCTTCAATATACCTTTTTAAAGCGGCTTCAACATCAGGCTCCAGCGGTAAAATTGACTCCTTAGACCCTTTGCCGCGAATGGAAATCTTTTTACCCTTCCATGAAATATCTTTTAATTCCAACCGAGTGACCTCGATAGGTCGTAGTCCGTAACGAATCAGCAACAGAAGAACTGCGTAATCGCGCACTCCAATAGGTTTATCCTGATCGCAGCTCATTAAAAGTTTGACCATCTCATCTTCGGTGATGGTGTGTATGACATTTTGATTTCGCCAGATGGAAATTGAGGGCACAGAGAAGGACAAATCTGTTTTTGTCCCGCGTTTTCCATAGAGAAAACGCAAATAGCATTTAATGGCAGCCCCGTCACAACGAAGCGTTTTATCCTCAAAACGCTTTCCGCGTTCACGAATGAAATTCAAAACATCCTTTGCGGTAAGCTTGCGAGAATAAAATCTTCCGGATGGAAATGCGTAGGTTAGAAACTGACCAACGGTAGTTTTAAATCGCCGAATAGAAGTTGGCGTTAGACCCCGCTCCTCCTTCAGGTGCAGTTCAAACTCATCAACAGATTTCATGATTGATGGATTCCTTTGATATCGGGGCAAGCTTTTTTTAAAAAGTTGGTTGCCGATCTCGGATTCGATCAAAGAGAAAAATATTTTAGTGGCCCGCGTTCCATGTCCGCCTGGATCGCGAATTACGGTGATAAATTCTTCGACATGTTTTTTCTTAAGACTTTTCGGAGTAAGTGACTTGTGGGCTGCCCACCTAACAAACGTGACAATGACACCGAAGAGCGACTGTATATTTTTTGGTTTATATCCATCACGAAGATATTTAGAAGCAAGCTGATTGATAAACGGAGAAAATGGACTTCGTTTAATTTCAGATAGTATTGTTCGCGAGGAATAAATCGTTTCAATCATCAAAAAGTCCTGTCTATTATGCCGAATCAGTATCCTTGTATTTCAGACAACACAACAGGGCATTTCGGTTATTAAGCGAAGAAATTCTACATAATCAAAAGCTCGGCATAATACGGGACTGATTGGGTCATCAAACACATTCTTGAAACCGAATTGACCGCTGTCGATCTAGAAGAAGAATTCGAAGAATCAATTCGTCAATGTTACCCCGAAGAGACTCAAGTTGGCTGGATGACTTTTGATACTGTGAAACTTATGAGAGAGAATGATCCAGTCGGATGGCGCTGTGCTTTAGCTGACTATGAATCCGAAGAACTTAGTGAAGGTAATATCATGACCTTCGATAACGGTTCGAATTACTTTAGAACCCAGTCCGTGGAAGAACTCATCGAAGGGAACGGACCCTAGAACTTTATTTCTGAGTAGGAGCAGCTTCGTCTTCTTTTACAACAACAACATTTCTAACAGTGCGTCTCTGACCATCCGCACTTGTATAACTAAAGGTTCCATTTCCCACAAAACACTGATTTTTTTCTAAGGTTATTTGTTGATTATCTACAAAATCATTTTGTTTTTTGGGGACTTCCATGAAGACCGTATCGCCCTTAATCGCACAAGCCTCAAAAGTATCATCATAATAGCTTGGGTAATTTATTGGGCAAATGTACGCCAAAATTCCTTTGTCGATGATCTGCAACACCTTCATATAGGGAGAATCTAAACACTCAAATCCTCCAATAGTTTTTGGTCGTGTTACCACTTTCATGGTTTCACAACCTGTTAATACCAAAACAGCTGTCATCAAGAGAACTTTTAAAATCATCATACTAATTCCTACTTTCATTAATTATTCTAAAATACTTAACCTCGTGCAAGATCTCGATAGTACGCCAGCCTAAAGCCTACGTCCGCGCCTACGGAAATTCTGCCTCGGCCTCAACAGATAGTTGAGGTCGCCCGTTCGAAATGCTGGAACATATCGCTGCATCATAGGACGAGGTGACACTTGAACTTGTGCTTGATTTTGCATTTTTGCTTTCTGCATTTCAGCGATCACTTCTGGATTTTCAAATGCAAACACACGCATTGTTAGATACAAAATTACATCAGCAAATGTTTTTTCAGCGAGCCTTCCGCCACTCTGAAGCGTCACAAAGTTTTGCCTATGGAACGGTAAAATATAAAAACATCCTTTAGAACTTTTCGGTAAAAGACACCAAAGAGGACGCTCATGACCGAAGTCGAAAAATACAGGTACCTTGCAGTCACACCAATCCTCAAAGAGCGGAACTTCATCAACAGAGCTAGGTAGTCTAAATAGAAAACTTCCTTGCAGTATTTCAACTGAGCCATTCAAAGCTCGTTCCATTTTTGTCCAATCATTTTTTCTCGCTAATCCATCAACAACCCATACCAACTTTTCGCCATAAAATTTGTTGCGGGCTTGACGCTCATCTGGCTTGAGGAACGAGTGTTGAAATTCTAAATAGTAATTTGATGAGGTTTTGACATCTGAGATGTGCCATTCGCCAGTCACAGCATCTTGATGTCTGATCTCTTGCCACTCTTTAGGAAAATTGTTTTTCCAGGAACGATGCCATTCAGTTTCATTTTCCCACCAGCGATCACATTCACAATCGATCTTGTGTCGCCAGTGTTTTTCCTTTTTTGCTCCACACACAGGTATCATCGGCTGCGCACAACCCACGCAACGACCCACCAGGCCCTTTTCTGCCTCCATTTTTATACCGTTCACATCCGCGAATTTCACATTTCCCCCTAGATAAAATTTTGTAACATGATATAAGCACTAAAGGTGTTACGCCTTCAAGATGGGGATTTTGTGGAAAAAGTGTTACAAGACTGCTTTTATGTAGTTCAGACGGACAAGACAGGAAAAACCGAAAAGAAACCGCCACTTAGATATGACAAGAGTTATATTTCGTACCTAACTGACGGAGCTAATAACCACATCAAGAAGCTTGAAGGCCGAGACTCGGTGCAAGAGGCACATGACCAATTCGTTTATTGGTGCATGGATGAGTACTTAAAAAATGGGGCTTCTCCAGCTTTGCTTAACACCCTGAACTCCAACATTTGTGTTGTAGGTCATCAGTGCCACGTCATGCCCTTTGGAAAGAAGCTCTCTGCGATGTTCGTGGCTCATATACCTCTCAAGCCGCCACCCACTGTTTTTGCAGCTTATATGTTTTCAAATATGGCATCACTCGGTTGGCTTGAAGGACTTAATAGATGCAAGAATCCAGATTGCCGACAGTTTTTTATCGGAAGACCTAACGTTAAGTGGTGTTCAAAATCTTGCGGTTCACTATTTCGAGTTCGCAAAATGCGGAAGAAGAAAAAATCGGGCTAATTTGAAATCTTTGATATTAGCTCTAAATATTCAATCCTTTAATTCTACTTTAAACCCATTTGAGCCATTAGAGCTTTGGCAAACGCAGCCTCTCCTGCTTGTCCAGGTGGATAGCTAGCAGTCGTCAAGTCAGAATCATCTAAGTTCACTTTTGAAAACCATTTGTCATAATCCCTAATTTTAGGAATGCCACCAGGCTCAACGATATGAAGATACAGCTTAGGCAAGATCTTCATTAAACCCTTAAAGCCATTTGTACGATTAAGCATATTGCCTTTGGCATTGCTTTCCCAAGCCACTGGCCACTTCTTTTTTACCGACTCAAAGTAGTTAGAAATAATCTCAGCTATATCGAGATCTTTTTCGTCGATAAAAAGGTTTCTAAGAGGAGTATAATTCAATTCTTTGCCTTCCGCACGAGCAAGAGTCTTTCCTTCGATTAAATCACTTCTATCTTTTGTGGGTTTTCTCGAGATGTTTTTCATCAAAGCCTCTACGAAAGTAGCCTGCGTAATAGTTGGGAGAGAACTATCTTCATGAGCAAAACCCAGTCGTTTTATTCGCTTGAAAAAAGGTCCCTCAGAATCTTCTGAAAACGCAACCGCAATATCATGACAAGTCTTTTGAGGACTTCTAGATTTCGCAAGATCGAATAGATCGTAAGCTAAGCTTTTATTCACCTTAGTTTGAGCCAAATTCACAGTCGAAAAAATCATTGCCTGCTGTTCAAGATCAGCTTCAATAAAAATACTAACATTTAAATCAAACTGACCGTCGTACTCTTCGAGCCCCTTAAGTCTATGCTGCCCATCAAGAATTGAAGCAATTTTTTCAAACTCTATATTCTCGTCCTCATCGCCAAAATCACCTTCTATTCGGTATGCTTGCAATGTCATTACGTTTGTTTTTCTATCAAACTTTGCGCATTTTTCTGGAACAGCTATTATTATGGACGTCGGAAAGCAGGCATCCACGGTTTTTACATACTCTTTTAATTCCTTTACTCTTGGGTTTGAAAGTGGACGTTGAATCCCAAGATATCTTTCGATCTCTCTCTCTTCATCTTTTTCAATTCTTCTAACATCAGCTCGAGTGATTTGAATCAAATCCTTTGCTGAAACACTTCCAATATAAAACTCTCCAATTGGCTGCGTTACCCTAATACAAGGAAACTCAACACGCTTAGATTCACTCACGGTTTACTCCTTCTCCGCTGCTGGAGTCCATCCTTCAACTGATCTTGGCGTAATTTTCCTTTATCCATTTCAGACTCTGGGTCTGGGGCCTTGCGGGAGAACGCATTATTCAATACCGAAAAAAAGAAGAATAGAACAAATGATAAAACAGTCCACCACTTTCCAAGCGTCCTTAAAATTTCAAGTTTTTCAGAGTTTGCAAGCTGTTGACTTAGTACTACTACCACAATCACAAACACGACTGTGAATATTAGGATGAGCAAGTTTGCGACTAGTTGACCTGGGAAACTTGGTAAATTTTCGCGATCTCTATTTACTATCCAAAAACATGGAGCAAGAAAGGAAATACTTAATAAATAAAATTCTTTAATTTCAACAACAGAAAAAAAGCTATCCATATAGCCTAAACTATTTTGAGCAAAAACAAAAAATGCCAATATTGATGTTGGCAACAGTGCATATACAAGGACAATTAGACTTTCTTTTATCGCACTTAAAACGTCGTTGGTGGTTACTCTCTTAAAAACTTTCAGCACTCAAACTTCCTGTTAAGTATAATAGTTTAATTGTTACTTGTTTATAGGAGTTGATCAAGACTGCGGAGCGGCAATTTAAATTAATCATGCGGCCTTCTTTACGCTGAATGGACACACATTCTTGTATTCGCAAGACTTGCATCTGTCGGGCTCACTGATTGGAGTAAAGTCACTTCTTTTAATTTTTTCAGCTGTTTCGTCTAAAAGTCCTAACACTTCTTTTCGAGTCGAATTGTTAACTGAAAATTGCCATTTATATTCAGATTCTTTGCTCTGGTCTTCTCCAAGGAAATGCAAATAGAAATTATCAGGAACAACACCTAGAGTTCGCTCCACAGCTTCGACATAAATATTACCTTGATATTTAACGAATGAGCTCTCAGGTTCTTGCTCAAACTTCTTCTTTTCGCCTGTCTTGAAATCAACGACGACAAGATTGTTTTCGTTACCTGTGATGGCATCAATTTTTCCAGTTAGTATAAAGTTGTCTTCTTCAAGCGTAAACTTCTTTTCACTGTACTTTACTGACTCAAGTGTCGAAGCGTGTGCTTTTACAAAGTTCGAGAATCTCTTCTCTGCAACTTTTTTTTGTGCTTCAGCGGCTCCGCGATTCAAAAATCCGTAAGTATTCCAGTGTTTTTGAAACAGTGCCGAGATCTGCTCATCATTCAATGATTTCGTACCTTCTCTCCTGAGAAGATTTGATGCCTCCTCAATCGCAGAGTGGAGATTAGAACCGAAAGCAAAGTATCCTCTGTGAGGTACTTGAACACCATGCTTCAATGCAAATTTGTATCGAGTAGGACAAAATACATAATATTGAAGGTGAGAAGAGCTGATTCTCAACTTATCCTTCTCTGTTCGCAATTTTAAGTGCAACGGTGCTTCAGGGACAGGAAACTCAACTTTTTTTATAATTTCGCTTTCAATAAGTACCTTTATGTAGGGACTTGGTTTATTGGCTTTTTTAATTCTTTTAAAGTGTGATAGGTAAAGCAACTTCTCAGCTCTAGTCATTCCGACGTACAGCACACGAATGAAGTCGGAATCCATATTTTCAAATGTATTCCGAATACTCCAATATCTATGGACGCCTTGAAAAAATGGAATCAAATCCTCATCTTTTCTTGTACCAGGAATTCTACTAGCCACCAATCCAGGCATAAAGACAACTGGATACTCAAGGCCCTTAGATTGATGTATTGTCTGAATGACAACTGCTTCGCTATTTCCATCAATGTTAGGTGAGTCTGTATTTCGATTTAAAATAGCATAAACGTAACTTTTAAAATCCGAAAACTTACGGCTACCAGTTTCGTCAGAATAACCCAAAACAAAGTTCGAAAATCTTCCAATTTGATTAAGCTGTTCTTCTGAATCTGGCGAATTCTCTAGCGTCAAAAATTTAAGAGTATCAGCGGCCGTGATCAACTTAAAAAAAAGATCAACAAGATCCGTATAACCAGACCGATAGCCCGAACTTAGTATCTCTTTACGCAGCGAAAGTAGCTTGAATAATCTCGAAGAGTCGTACTTTGAGGTAACTCCCAGAACCGACTCATTTGCAATATCAATTACATCTGATTCAAAACTTAACATCGAGAGCTCATCCCTTGTCTTTTCGCTAGAAAAATTAAGGATCGGTTCGGCAAGCATTGAAAAGTCTTTTACGTCTCCTCGACGACGGACAAAGAACCACATTCCACTCATTAAAGCTTGAACAGTAGGCTGTCCAATAAACGATTTATCTCCCTTTACCTGAAAAGGTATACCAAGCGAATCCAGTGCCTCTTTTAAACGAGGAAAAATACTAGATATGCTATAAGAAAGAATAGCTATATCTGAAAATGAAGTTACCTTGCCGTGTTCTTTCAGCGATAAAATTGTCTCAGCTATAGAGTTAATCTCATCTTCATCTGTTTCAAATTCGCTTAAGATTACAGGTTCTCCTGACGCGTTCTTGGTAAATAGCTGTTTTTCAAATCTTCCTTCTGATGGAATAGTTGAAGCAATTAAAGATGAGGCAGCCACAATCTGTGGAGTACTTCTTCGATTTTCAGTTAAAAACACTCTTTTGGCAGAAGGAATATTTGATGTAAACGACAAGAAATTAGTAACTGTTGCTCCTCGAAACCGATACAAACTTTGATCGTCATCGCCGATAACCATCAGATTATTTAAGGGCGAAGCAACTAGTCTCAAAATTTCATCTTGCAATGGATTTGTATCTTGATACTCATCAATCATGAGGTATTTAAATTTACTTCGAACTGCATTCAAAATAGTTGGCTCATTTAACAGTTCTCTAGTTTTGCGAAGAATAGACGAAAAATCTAATGCTTGTTCATTTTCGAGAGTCTGCAAATATCGTTCATATGTACGAACTGCTACCTTCATGGTCTTATTGTCTTCATTCTCCAGATCAACCTTGTTGGAAAAAACTGAAAGGGTTGTCCCTTTTTCCATAAACTGTGAATAGAGCTTTATAACTTCACTAACTGATTCTGCATTCGGCTCATCAAAAAACTCACTTAAACCAATCTCTTCGAAGTTAGTCCAAACAAAGAGTGACTGTTGATTTTCGTCAAGAACACGAATTGACCTACTGAATTTTCCAAATTGGATGCCGAACGTTTCAAGCAGATTTAAACAAATGGAGTGGATAGTTCCGATCGTAAGATTCTCAACTGCGTACTTGTCGGTAACAAACTTCTTGACCCTATTTCTAAGATTCTCAGCTGCTTTTTCAGTGAATGTTGTAAGTAGCATGTTAGCTGGGTCAACGCCAAAACCATCAATCAAAACTGCTGCTCGTCTTGCCATAGTTTCAGTTTTTCCTGAGCCCGGCCCAGCAATTACCTGCAATGGCCCATCTAAATGAATTGCAACAATCCTTTGTTCATCGGATAGTCCTTCCAAAATTTTTGTTGTTCTGTCAGTGGCTTTAATAGACATCGACTTTTGATCGGATTTAACAGGCTAGCCCTTGAGTCCAAATTTCAAATTTCCGATGTCATATCGATGTCTAAAACCATATTTAACCTTGACGATATACCACAGGCGAATGATCTGACTAAGGTCGGACTCACTGTAGTAGCAGTTAATGATGGTGCCTCAACTTTCCAAGAAATAGCACATGCAATTGGGTTCGTAGATCGCCAAGCACGATACTACCGAAAAGCCGCCGAAATTCTTGGCCTAATAGATCAAGTTGGACGAAACAAATCAACATTAACTGAAACTGGAAAAATATTTGTTGAATCTGTTAGACAAAGTAAAGATGTCTTAAAGTCAATTAAACCTCATTTAATGACTATTCCACTTTTGCGAGAGGTCTATGAACGAGTCTCAAGATCAATCACAGTTGACGAAGATGACATACTCGAGTGTCTTATAGAGCTATCAAATGTAAAAAAATCGAATGTTACTATTGTTCGGCGCTTATCCACATTCGTTTCTTGGTTGAAGCAAGTTGGACTTCTCGAAGAGGCAGAAGAGGGCAAGTCATACAAGCTAATACCAATTGTTATCGATGGTGGTGCTTCGCAAAAAATTGCCCCAGATGAGAACTTATTTTTAAGTTCACTTACTGCCTACTTACACATTCCAAAAAAAGAAGAAGAAATCAATTGGGAGTCGTTGCTCACTGAATACAAGCAACAAAATTCGATAAAATCCAAAAAACTTTGGCTCAACGAAGACCTCAACAGACAACGACTTGCAAGATACCTCATCGGAATTTCATCAAAAGAAAAGATTGAAATTGAGGATCTCGATAATCAAATTGAAAACTTTAGTAAAATTGATTTATCTCATGCTCGTTTGCTAATCGAGCGAAATCGCAGCTTGAGATTTGTAACCAAGTCAATTGGCGCTGGTGGAATTGAATTGGAGAAGCGTATTGAAGAATGGCTAATATCAAATCAGCAAAAATTCAAAAGAGCACATTTACTTCCTGGTACATCTAAAAACGTAGACTTCTATGTTGAGAAACTCAACCTAGCGATTGAAAGCAAGTATTCGAAAACATCCGGAACCAAACATGGTGGGGCAATCCACGATATAATGGAAATTGCGAAAGCAAAAAATACACTTTCAAATCTTCTAGTCGGAGTCGCAATCGCTGGAGACGGATTCGAGGATTCATTTTTCGAAAGCCTAAAGGCACTATTTAACGAGAAAATTCTAGATTTTATTCTTACTAGCTCAGACATCGGGAATACTTCACCGAACTCTATTCAAAGAATGGTAGATTTCAAAAAGCCAATAAGTGATCAGTTAACCATGTCGAGTTCCACAGAAATGTCATGGTCAACACCTCTAACCTCTGAAGAACAGGGACTATACGATGCTGCATATTGGTTAAAAAAATATTCGGCTGTTTCGTATATATCATTCCCATCTAGGCTACAGACTTGGATAAACCAAACACCGTTTGCGATTGAGTGCTTGCGATTGATTCTGGGCTGGTCTGAAACTCAAATGTACAATTTTGTGCTAAGCGCCGTTCCTGAAGGCGTTTCAATGCTTAGAACAGGAGAAACAAGCCCGGAACTCGTATCTCTTCTTGTAACTGGTATGAACTCTACTATTGCAGAGGATGAGTTAATCGAGATTGAAACCTATTTCGATGCAAATCCTACTGTAAATGACTTCATCGCAGCACGAATTGAGGCTTTTGATGGGGTTGCTAGAAAGAAAAAGAACACATCAAAGATATTCATTGAAATGTGTAAATCAGTCTCTGAATGGAACGTGTTTGACAAGACGACCAATTTTTCGTTGGCTGGCGAAACAAATATTCAGTCGAATTTCTCTGTGACTGACAGTAATGGGCAGATTAAGAACGTGATCTGCAAGTACTATTCAGGCGATGGCTCCGTAATGTCTGACTTAGTAAAGAAACTTGAAGCGCTATCAAGCTCCCCTTATGCCAAAGATTGGATTGTGATTATCGATGGCGCAGGATGGAAAAAAAGATCCAAAGACCTGAGACGGCTCATTGCAATCGGAAAAGAAACTAAGTTTCAGCTCTATAATTTCAAACTTTGGAAACAGTCGTTCCAAAAGTCAGCTTAAAATCCCAAGAAAACGTACTCTTTAACTTTGTTGTTTTCATTATTTTTTTTATGGCCGTGAGTGCCAACCGAGTAGGTGTAGTCTAATTCAATTAGTTCCACCTCTTTACCAGCATTTTTCATGATCGACTTCATTAGCTTTGCATCAGGAAAACAATTCGAAGAATAGGATACTACAAGAATACTTTTATTAAACTTATCAAACAACTTTTCAAAAGCAGGTACTACTCGATTTCTAATTGTAAAATCAGATTCAACGCGTTTAATTTTTTTCGTCTTTGTTGCGTAATCAATTTCCACATGGGACCAATAAGAAACCAATCCTTCTAAAAAGTGGTATCGTCGCGAATATTCGTTATCGGACTTTAAAGAAAAATATGGCGGATCAAAATACACGAGGTCATAATCTTTTTTTGTGTAAGTCATGATATCTTGATTGAAGGACAAATTGCGTTTTCCGTTATTGAAAACTGATTTATTTATCAATTCGACCGCATCAATGAACTGATCTGCTAGTGCCAGGCGAAGATCTTTTCGTCCATCATCGTATCTCATTCCCGTATAAGTAAAGATTCCTCTTGGACGTTTTTTAATACAAGCTCTGCACAATGCAGTTAACGCAATGGCTTTTTTGTATTCGCCATTCAATAGTTCAATATTAGCAATTACACTGTCCAGCCATCGACAGTCCTTCTTGTCGAAATAGATTCCCGAAAATTCACGCTCAATAAAATTATCAACTCCAGGTGTAAATTGAATTAACTCATCAACTTCTTCTTCACTAAGAACCTCAGTTGAGTTTTCAATTAAAGCTTTAGAAATATAATGATTAAAGAGAAGATAGTCATTTGAATGAACTCTTTTGCCCATCATTTTTAGCAAATAGCCAACAGAGGCAGTTCCTGAAAATGCATCTAGAGCAGAATCAAAATCTAATTTTTCAAATATTGTATTTAAGGAGGGTAAAAGTTTTCTTTTACTCCCCATGTACCGGGTGTCTGGAAATCTAAACTCACCATCTCTTAGAAAATCTGCGTTGCTCAATTCTGTCCCCTTGTTAAGGACAGGATAATTGGTGAGGATCCGACATAATACGGCCAGTCCTTAAAAATTGGATCTTAGACTTAGGGCGATCCAATTTTTTAGACATTGGTCGGATCTAGTTGTTGTTAAACTCAGAGGTTTAAGAATCAGTTCCTAGAATATATTGAAGATGTGAAGGCTTGATTCCTAATCTTCTTGCAGCTTCAGCTTTAGTCTTTACTTGCTTTATCGTGTTTTGAATAAAATCAATTTTGGCTCTATGTTGAAGTTCTTCAAACTCTGAAAGCTTCGTCTCCGAAGGTACAACTTCCCGAGATTGATACAACGATAAATCTATATCATCAGGTGTAACAACATCGTCACACTCGACAAGGTGTTTCTCGATGACATTATCTAACTCACGGACGTTTCCAGGCCAAGCGTACTTTCTTAGAATTTCCAAAGTCCTTCGCTGAAAGTATTTACTTTTGCCATACTTTTTGTTGAAGCCCTCGGTAAAGTGCTCAACAAGTGGCTCTATATCATCGAGTCTTTCACGAAGTGCTGGTATCGAAACTTCAACAGCATTTAATCTGAACATTAAATCAGCTCGAAAGCTTCCATTTCCAACCAGCGTTTGCAGATTCTTGTGCGTGGCCGAAAGAACTCTGACATCTATTTTTTTTGAAATTGTTGAACCTACTGGCTCGACAACTCGCTCTTGCAATACACGTAGTAGTTTTGACTGAAGTTCCATTGGCATATCACCAATTTCATCAAGAAATATCGTACCACCGTTCGCAGCAGAAAACTTTCCTTCTCGATCGTTTATTGCACCCGTGAACGAACCTTTTTTGTGTCCAAACAACTCGGACTCTAAGAGTTCTTTGGGAATAGCAGCACAGTTAATTGCAATAAAGGGCTTCATCCGCCGAGGTGATAAATCATGAAGTGCTCGAGCAATACGCTCCTTGCCAGTTCCAGACTCTCCACGAATTAAAACTGACACGTCAGAAACAGCTGCCAGCTTCTGCACCTTTAAAGCCAGATCAGCCATCAAGCTGGATTGCCCTATAAGGCCGATGCTTTCAATCAATTTTTGATTTTCATTTTTTGACCTACTGCTAGATTTTCTAATGGTCTTAAGCAAGGTATCGTATCGCTCGCAGTAAAGCTGAACTCGTTTCAGAATTTCCTCAGCTGAAGAACTTTTTTCGATGAAATCGACAGCACCAGCACGAAGGCTTTGCTTAACCGCATCTCGAGTTAAATCACAGGAAAGCATTGCTACTTGTTGATTGGGAAATTTATCGCGAATCATTGATGCAGCAACGTCGCCCATTGTCTCTGGCATATGGTAATCGAGCAGCACTAGCGCAAACTCATCTTTACTCAGAATATCAATTGCTTCGGAAACTCGTTGGCAAACTGATAAAGAATAGCCGCATCGTTCAAGATAACCTTTTACAGCTTTGATGTTTTTAAGGTCATCATCGACCATCAACAGCCTATGTTGCATGGATCACCTCTTGAACCAATGGGAAGGAAACACGCACAGATGTTCCTCTTCCGATTTCACTGTCTAATGCAACAGTGCCACCTCGTTGATGACAAATATGCTGCACAATCGACAGACCTAGTCCTGTCCCTAAGCCAGGCTTCGACGTGTAGTCAGGCTCGAATACTTGCTCCTGAAGATGTTGAGGAATGCCACAGCCTTGATCTCGAACTTGAATTGTGGCTTCATCCTTAAGGCGCGTAACACTGATTTCGATATTGTCTCCACTCGTTGAGGCTTGAGCGGAATTTAAAACTAAGTTTTGAACGATTCGACAAATCTCTGCTTTTGAGACATGAGGTTTTAAGTTGGGTTCACCATTGAATTCCAACTTCAACCCAAGTTGGGAAATTGATTTTGAACCTCTTAGGTTTTTCACTTCTGTCGATACAAGTTCGGACAAGTCGTATTCATCAAATTCATCGCTGTTGTGATCTAGGGATTTAACTTGTGTTGCAATAGCTGAAATCCTCTTTAATGAATCAGTTAAGTCATTGATAACGTCTGAGGAGTCATTATCCAGCTGCATTGTTTTAAGTGAAGCTAAATGAAACTGCATTTGTGCTACTGGACCAAGGAGGTCATGTGCAATTCCTCTTAGAACTAAAAGTTTTGCTTTATGGCCAGCTTGGTTTTCAAAGCCCAAAATCTTTGAATTCAATCCTTCAATTGCTTTTTTCAAAGTGTTCAATTCTGAAAATGGCGCACGACTTAAGGTTGCTACATCTTTTGGATTGTCTTCAAGCCGTTTCGCCCAAAGTGAAATCTCATTAGACAACTTGCCAGCAGCGCTTCGGGTAAGATTTGAAAACCCAAAGTACAATAAAAGATAGCCGACGAAGAAGATTGAGAACGTAAGAGAAACAAAGAACCAATCAACTCGAATATTTCGAGACAAATAAATATAGCCATACAAACTTGTTTTTTCTGAATCGAAATATATTGGAGAGAGTATTCTTGCTGTCTTATAGTCAAAACAAGCCTGTCCATCAGTAGGACAAATTTCTATCTTGGCATTTGCAGCAGCAGTATCTAGATAAATTCGTTGCTTGTTCTGATTCAATATTAAAACTTGTTCGTCTTCGCCCAAATGCAAAAGTTCATGTAACTGCGTCTGTGCAACTTTAATATCACCTTCAAGGATTCGACTTCGATAAGCTTTAGATACAGCTGCGGCGCTATCTTCGATGTCGGTTGCAATTTTAATTCGAGATACCCCATAGGATATCGCAATTGAGAAAACACTTAAGATCACTAGAACATAGATCGAATGTTTTAGAATTTTTCTTTCTAAATATGTTCTCAGTGATCTTGCATCTTTCATTTGAACTTTACCTTAGAAAACGCAACGGTTTCATCTGACATCGGTACAGCACTCAAATCCATTCCTGATTTCGCAATCACAACAGTTGAGTAGTGAAATAAAGGAACAATAGATCCATGTACGGTCGCCTCTGAAAATATTTTTCGGTATTCGCTGTTTCTGTCAGACTGACTTGGCAACAACTTAGCTTTTGCTACTCGCTCGCTAAATGCCAATAGTCCAGCTCCTGCGTCTGGAATAATTGGCGGGGTAAGCCCAAAGAAAAATCCCATTGCACCCTCTACGTTTGGATCATTCACTGGCAATGCTCCCGCAAGAAAGTCATAGTCTTTTTCGGCGCGCGCTTTTTCAAAGTCACTGAGCTGAACAATTTTGAATTCTGGCTCAATACCTACTGCTTTTTTAACGGCGGTTTTAATGTTTTCTTTCAATCGACTGTTCAATCGCGATGCTACACCCAAGATTTTGATCGGACGACTCTGGAATGCCTTTGGTAAGGCCGCCTCAAGAGCCCCTTTTTTAAACTCGGGATCAAAAAGAACATAGCCAGCAGGAAAGAACTGTTGAGTTAAATTAAATCCGCTTAGACCACTAGTTAAAATTGAACGATCAATTTCTTTGTTTAAGAACCTAAAAAGTTGGCGCCCTTCATCATTGGCAAGTCTTGTTCCAGGAGATAGGAAAAATATTTTATCAAGACTTCGGTTCCATACTGCATACTTTCTTTTTTCGAAAACCTCATTTACCGACTTCTCGACAAGCGAGGATGAAGTCATAATGTTGACCCATTCATCTTTCAAAAATGACTCTTGAACTTCGTCACCAACAGGCGGACGACGTATTACAACCGAAGTTGCCATATTTTCGTGAAAGCGAAACCAGTTCTTATTTTGTTCTAACTCTAAGGATTCATTTGTCGCCTTTGACAACACAAATGGACCGACCGTTTTTGATAAATCAATTCCTCCGTCATCTTTCACAAAAACTAAGCCATACATCGGCTCTGTGAGCTTTGTTAGAATTCCGCTTGAGCTAGCATCAACATTTAGGTTAAACGTGATTGTTCCGTTTCCAGACGCAGAAATTGAAGTGATTTGATCAAATAAACTTTTAAGAGAATCTCCATGATCTCTTTTTGCCCGCTCGAGGCTTTTCACGACTTGGCTTGCCGTTACAGCGCTGCCATCAGACCACTTCACTCCATCTTTAAGCTGAAATTGAATTTCGTTCTTGCCAGTGATCTTCCATGATTTAGCAAGGCCAGCAACCAGCTCCCTTGAATCGCTCCACTCAGTCAGTGTTGAACCCAAGGCATAAGACAAATCAAGATCAACAAGTGTTCGCACCTTCGCAGGATCAATCGGAAGCCCGAAAGACATGTAGGTGTTTAATTGTTTTGAAGTTGATTTAGCCATTGCCGCTCCATTAGTTAAAAATATAAGTATTACCAAATTTAATAACAATGTCATTAAATTGGCTCCGTCCAACAAGAGGGACTCGCTATTATCGTTCCCTGTTCTTCTTTAGACCTACCCCGAAATACCAAATTTCCTTCTTCGTCCAGTCCAACTACAACTGTTTTAAAATCGATTTTGATATGTTTTAAAAGAGCTCTAACTTTTTCTTCTACAAAAAAGCGCTGCTCGGGTGCCAATTGCTCATATGGGATAAATCCCTTGCTATTACCTTGCTCGCTAGCATGGGCAGGCATAGCACTCAAAAGCGCTGCTGTTACCAGAGCGTTAAAAGCATTTTTCTTTTTATTCATAACCCCTCCTTTAAGGAATAATGTGCGGTTTTAAATTAATGTTAGATTCGTAAATAAGACGTTTATCTATTTTCCCATTGAGTCGAATCGCAAGCGAATCAAACTTCTCAAGTCCCCAGCTGAGTTCAATCACCGATTCATTTTTTGCTTGATATACGAAAAGTGTACCTGAAGAAGCCATTGTAAGTATAAATGCAGATTTACATCTACTAAGGTCCTTATTTTTCAATGACCAACAATTTGCTCCAGATTTCAAATCGATACTTTGCCCTAAAATCCACGAAGGGAATGGCTCTTGATGTGCATAGTAAACACCATGCGAACCAGTCTCAACTTTTGTGTTCTCGCCTGATTTCATCTTTTCAGTATCGCAAAGGTATGTCTTCAAAAGATAATGATGTGCCATTCTGCAAGACTCCTCGATGGCTCCTTCGATGGACTCGATAATTGATTCTTTTGAGCAATGACCAGTAACTCCGTAACCATCTTTATTCATCAAAACTGCCGAAACACTCGGTCCATATCCCAAATGTGAGATTAAGATTTTAAGCTCTGGAAACTCAGATCTGGATAATTCAGTTTTAACCCACTGTTGGATATTTTCCGGAAGTGAATTCAAATTGAGGACGTGGAATGGCGTCCTTGTGTACCAGTGGCGAAGTACTGCATCACGCTCCACAAGCTCACGTATTGCATTTTCTTGCGCAGATTCTGAGTTTGTATGAGCCGCCCAGCCATTCGATGTTTTGACATCGTGATGTTTTTTTGAAAATTCGATGAGGACGCACCTTTCGATGAATTCGGCCACAGCTTTTGTGATTGCTAAATCTTTCGTGTTCGCTTCGCCAGTAACCAAAATATTTTGACCATCGACCTTTCCTGCAATGTTAAATGAGTACTTTCTAAAGCGAAACCCTATTGGGCGAACCGACTCGACAACCACGACATCAGAAAGTTTAAATGGCAAAGACATCCACCATGCATCAGATGAATTGCGGTCAGGTGATGAATATTCTGATTCCCCCATAAGCCTTGCCCCCAAAGCATATGAACCGAAAAAATTTCGATTCTAGGAAGAAAGAAAAGCAAACATGATGCCAAACATTTGAATAAAAATAGCTATGTGTACTGAGCTATATTTAAGTTCACCACTTTAACACTTTGTTAAGCGCGCAAAAATGGTGTCAAATATATCAAAAATGATTTAATCAAAAAAATATAAACAAATTTGAAAAAATATAAGCCATTGACTCAATTACGTTTTCTATATTTCCGAAGCGATATTCAGTAATCCTGAATAAATTTGAATTTATTTCATTACAAAGTGCCAAAAATAATTTCCAATTCGATTTATTAGTTATTTCAACAAGATATCTAACTAGAGATCCTTTAGTAGTTTCGAAATGGACGCATCGAGTCCTTCGGCAATTCTCAATAGAGTCGAGTATCGAGGATCTTTTTTACCATTTTCGATATCAGACAGATTGCCTTTACTCAATCCTGCACCATAGGCCAGCTTTTCCAGTGTAAGGCCCTTTTTTCTTCTCTCTGATGAGATTCGTGATCCTAAAATTATTAAATTACTATTCTTAACTTCCACAAGTATAGCTTAAAACATGGAGCTAAGCGAATAGTTCGTCATAGCGAACTATTCGTATTAGCGAACTTAATTTATCTTAAGCATTCGAAAATACTGATTTTTAATGACTATCGACTTTAGTCTTATAAATAAATTTGACTAAAGTTTTTTGCTTTTACTGCCGAACGGGTTCGAGAAGTAATTCAACTTTTTTGCAAACAAAAAACCATCCCTTAACTCTTTTTTGTTTCAAATGGCAACGGCAACATAGCTATGTGGAGCAACAGTGAAAACATATGAAATCGGCATCGATCTCGGAACAACCAATTCCTCTATTGCTATAGTACGCAATGGAGAAGTTGAAATTATTAAAAATACAAACGGAGAGGAAGCCACTCCATCTATTATTTACGCTGATAAAAATGGAAAATTAGTTGTAGGTGCCAAAGCCAAAAAAAAAGCTCACGAAGATGTGGACTTAGAGGCTGCAAAAAACTGGAAAGCTGAAGTTAAACGACTGATGGGAACAAATGAGGCGGTAACGCTTCCCAACTACGGCGCGCCGCTTACTCCAGAACAAATTTCTTCTGAAATTCTAAAGTCATTGCTGGCTGATGTTTCAAGACGCTATCCCGAGATGTCACTATCATCTGCTGTTATTACAGTACCAGCCCATTTTTCTACACTTCAATCTGAAGCAACGAAACGCGCAGGTCAACTAAGTGGAATAAATAACGTGATACTATTACAAGAGCCGATTGCAGCGGCAGTAGCATACGGCTTTACAACAAATACCGATGACAATTGGCTTGTATATGACCTCGGAGGAGGAACATTCGACGTTGCTCTTGTGGCATCAAGGGGCGGATCTTTAACTGTGCTGGCACATGGTGGGGATAATTTTCTTGGGGGAAAAGATATCGATGCTGCAATTGTCGATAACTTTATTATTCGGGAACTAAAATCAAAAGGACACAATTTTCCGTTCACCACAGATCAAAACTTAAACAAAAAGTTGCGAATCTTTGCCGAACAAGGAAAGATCGACCTGTCGACATCAGAATCAACTACTATTGATATCGAAATCAATCTAAATAATGCCACAATTAATGAATCCTTGAATTTTAGCAGGGCCGACCTCCTTGAGGCCTGCTTATCAATTTTAAAACGAACGGCAAATATATGCTTTGAGACGATGAAAGAATCTCATGTAGATACAAAATCGGTCAGTAAGATCGTATTGGTTGGCGGACCTACACAAATGCCAATTCTTAGATCATATCTCGAGAAAGAATTAAAGGTTAAAGTCGATGGTTCTCAAGACCCTTTAACTGTTGTTGCAAAAGGAGCAGCTCTTTTTGCGCAACAAAATCCTTTAGCAAATCAAGCATCATCTATTAAAAATCAAAAGAATGGATCTGCTTACCAACTTGAAATTAATTTTTCTCCTGTTACATCTGAAGATCAGCAGACCATAACTGGAAGAATTCAACCACCGCCTCAAAATCCAAAAGCTGCACACACAATATGTTTTCAGGCTGAAGATAAAAGCTATATCTCAGGCGATATATTGTTGAAAAATGATAAATTTATCGTTCAATTGCCAACACCTAAAAAATCAACTCAATTTTGGATATATATTAAAGATGATTCAGGGAATTTACTTGATGGAAATCCAGACAGTCTTACAGTATCAAAAGGAGTTTCAATATCTGGAGCTCCACTTCCGCATACCATTGGTGTTTCGATACTAACGTTATCAGCATCGAAGGGATTTGCAGAAGAAGATGAACTCATGGATGTATTTTTTCAAAAGAACAGTATTTTACCCGTTTCTTCCACAAAACGATATTTTACCGTTTCTGATTTGAAGGCCTCTGAATCTGAGAATGCTCTGCCAGTTAGAGTTTACGAGGGTGAATCTCCCACGCCAAACAGAAACTCCCTAGTCTGTGACTTAGCAATAACTGGAAAAATGGTTCATGCAAATTTAAAAAAAGGATCTCCTGTAGATATAACAATTGCAATCGATGAATCACGCCAGCTAACAGTCAAAGCCTACCTACCAGAAGTTGATTTAACTTTAAATGCTCGCGCAACCATATATGACGAAGAAATATCTGTTAATGATCTTAAGCAAACACTGAATGAACAGTCACAAAGAAATTCTGAAATTCAAACAGACAATTCTCAAGATGTTAAAAATGTTGAAAACATGATCTCAGAAATAAAAGCTACAATTGAAAAAAGTGTATCTGACACGGATCAGAAACGTAAGGCTTCTAAGCAACTAAAAGATTTAATGATGGCAATTGATAGCTCAGAAGCACGTGCAGAATTTGACCGAAATGTAGCTGCATTTTTGAAGTTGACTGAAGAAGTTCAAGAGTACATTAATCATGCAAATCCCAAAGAAAGTCGTGCTGAGTACTTAGAAACTTTCAATGCAATTAAACAAGATGGAAATCGTGCAATAGATACTCAAGACGCAATTATACTTAAGCAAACACTAGATAAGCTCAAAAGGACACATGCAGTTTGGATGTTTAATGACCCTGCCTTTTTAGTAGAAATTCTGAAAGAAACCCAACAAAATCGCGAATCATTCAATGACAAAAAAGCTTTGGATGAAATACTACAAAAATGTGAATTAGCAATTAAATCAAATGATATTAATTCGCTTAGAGAAAATATTTTTCTACTATTGGATTTAAATAAGGAAAATCCTACATCAGCTATTAAAACCCTTAAATCTGGGATTACTCGATAATGGAAGCCGTAAGACTTATACGAAATGCACATCATATTCTAGGACTTCAAACTGGAGTCGACATTCAAGGAATTAGAAAACGGGCAAATCATTTGCTCAATCTAGCGCGAATTGATGAATCTGAAAAGTATGAAACAGATTTAATAGAAATGATGGAACTCAGGACTGAACAGAATATTCGGAAAGCAGTTGAACAGCTAAGCGGTATAAAAACACGTCTAATCGAAGCATTTTTTTGGTTTGAAACTCCTACTTTGCAAGACTTTAGCTCACTTAAAAATATATCTAAAGGTGAATATGTTACGGCTATTGAATATTGGAAAAACCTGTCTTCGAAGTCACCAAATTGGATTGCAAAAAAAAATGAAGCTCTAGCAAACTTCATAGCAGCTCAGCATACCAATGACATTAAATTATTTAAACGATCAATCCAACTTTGGCGTGAAATTGAACTATCTGATCAATTCTGGCAATTTTATATTGAACATTATCGTTTAACAGATGATCTAGGAACTAATGAGGACTCATTTATAGAAGTGAGAACCAAGCTATTTGAGTATTTATCTTGGCTTACTCTCGACCTTTATAGAAGTAATGCAAACAAAGATTTTATATCTATATTTTTTAAATTAACAGGAATTGTTGGACAAGGAATAGAAAATCATATCCTTTCACCAGAAATCCAGAAAGTTAAATCAGAGCTTGATGTTATAAATATTGATAAAGATGATATCCTTAAGTTGAGAACAAAGAAGATTTCGGTGCTATCTTTAATCAAAGAATTATCTGACTTTGGAATCGATGAATACTCCCCAGTAAAGGCTCTGAGAGAAAACTGCGCGACCAAATTTAGAAGCTATTCAGTAGCAATATACAATGAAAAGGGAAATATAGAACTTTCTAAAGAATACTTAAACGCTGCTGTTGCAATGTCTTCTTCAGACAGTTTTTTGTTGCAGGCTGAGCGAGATAGGGAACAACTAGAAAACAACCATGCATTTGAAACATTTCTTGAAAAAGTTGCTTCTGAATCTGAAAATAAGTCAAAACAAGAAAAGTGGAACATTTTTTTGCGTGCAGAAACAAGTTTGTCAGAATCAATCAAATCAGCGAAAGGATTCGGTCAAATAAAGGGACGCCTCTTGATTGATTACTGCGTAGAGGAGTTCACTAACTCTCTAAAAAAGTTAAACGCAGCAGGTATGCAGACAGTATTTACAGCAATTTCGAACAACATAGACCTATTTGCTTTGAATAAAGAAAAAGTCATAGAAATGGCAAAGGATCTTGAATCCAGATCACAAATTAACTCCTCCGCAAAACAGTTTCAAAAAATTGACGAAGACGATCGAGCCGTTGGGGAGCTGGCAGACAAAGTAGAGCTAGAAGAGAATTCTAAAGTAGCTTTTCTACTAATATGCAGAGCAGCCTTATGGAAAGAGGCAATCCCTCACCTTCACTATCATAAATTCGACCAAAATTTTACCAAAGCTGCATTTTTCGTTGGCATTGTCGTTTGGGCTAATAGTACTTGGTACTTGGGAATCGGTGCATGGATCGCTTGTATTATGGGAGGATCTTTTTTAGGTAAAAAGATCTATTTAAAATGAGTAACCTATCGAATTCGCGACCCACACTACCTCAAGGATGGCTACTGCAAGACAAAAAAAGTATAGTCGACTTTATTGAGCGCAGACATTTTACTGAAGTTTACAAGTTATCTGATGGAGGATACTTATACTTGTTTCATGATGCAGATCTAAAATCAAAGATCCGAAGTAGACAAATTGAACATGAAATAATAATTGCCTCTGGTAAAGAAGCAATAGGAAAACGTTTCCCATCTCATTCAAACGAAGAATTTGCACAAAGAATTAACCGTATTCTCTCTAAGTCTGGATTGGATGCTATTGCAGGTATGGATGAACTAAAACAAATAATTATCAGAGACATAATTCACCCCTTTCAACATCGAGAAAAGTACCGAGAGTATAAACTTGGAATACCAAATGGAATTCTATTATTTGGTCCACCTGGCTGCGGAAAAACATATATAGCTCGAAAAATTGGCGAAGAGCTAGATATCCCAACCATTGAATTAAGAGAATCCGACGTTGGCAGCCCATACATTCATGCTACCTCTGGAAACATTGCAAAAGCGTTTAAAGAAGCATTAAAGTTGGCACCATCAATTATTTTCATAGATGAGATTTCGGGTCTATTACCTAAGCGAGAGACACTTTCTGGATCGCTGCAATACCGAGAATCAGAAATAAATGAGTTTTTAGTACAAATAGAAAGTGCTGGATCAAGGGATATATTGGTAATTGGTGCAACAAATTTTCCTGAAAGAATGGACTCTGCGGCAATGAGATCTGGTCGAATGGACAAAAGAATTTTCATTCCACCACCAGATTATAATGCTCGCATTGAACTTTTTAAAATGGAGCTCGAGGACAGACCAATATCATTTGATGTGTTGCCCGAAGTACTATCGAATATGTCTGAAGGATATGTGGCTTCGGATATAAAATTGGCCGTAGACAATGCAGCAAGAAATGCTCTTTCAAAAAACACTGAAATAAATATGATGATATTATTGAAAGCACTAAAAGAGACAAAGCCCTCTCTAAGCGAATCTGAGCTAAATCAGTACTTGTCCTATCAAAATTTAGAACGTCGGTAGTTCTAATTACTAGAGCCCATTTCAAAACCTACGTAAACGCATAGCGTATTCCGATAGTTAAATATTTGCGTCAATATTCTTTGATGCGAAATAAGTTGAGCAATGAACAATGGGATATTTTAAAAAAGTTTTTTCCTAAACAAAGACAGACCACAGCTAAGGGTGGACGCCCTGGTCATAGTACGCGAGACATTCTTGACGGAGTCTTATGGGTACTCAGAGTAGGCGCCCGATGGGGTGATTTACCTACACCTAAAGGCTATCCGTCTGGGGCAACCTGTTACCGGCATTTTCGAAAATGGGTCGAAGCTGGCATCTTCACCAAAATTATCCGCACTCTTGTCGAGGATCTCAAAGAGCGGGGAAAAATTGATTTAGCGGAAACTTTCATTGATGCCACTTTCATAGAGGCAAAAAAAGGGGTCCAAAAGTCGGCAAAACCAAAGCTGGCAAGGGCTCAAAAGTCATGGCAATCGTGGACGGTGGATCTCTTCCTATCGCCTTGCTTGTTGAGAGTGCTTCACCACATGAGAGTGGACTTGCTTTACCAACGCTTCGGTCCCGATATACTCGGGACTTACCTGAGCGACTTATCGGAGACAAAGCTTACGATTCTGATCCTCTTAGGGAAGAACTTGGAAAAATTGGATGTGACCTCATTGTTCCCCACAAGCGCAATCGTAAAAAGTCACGAACTCAAGATGGCCGATCTCTTAGACGTTACAGACGAAGATGGGTGGTCGAGCGATTTTTCTCATGGCTACAATCTTTTCGACGAGTAGAAACGAGACGCGAACACAATCCTGATAATTATTTTGGCTTTGTGCAACTTGCTTCAATCATTATACTTTTACGTAGGTTTTGAAATAGGCTCTAAATAAATTCAGAATTCTTGAACAAAAACATCTGAAATAGGTAACATTCAGTAATACTGAATTACGTTCAGAATTACTGAATTTGCCCTAAATTATCTAAAACATGAAATTAAATTCAATAGAAGCATATTGCAATTCAGTTTTTCAGAACTGTTTCTCAATATATTAATCAAGAAAAATGACGAATTTATAAAATAATTCAATGACTTAATTCAAAACCCACACATTCTTGGCATCCCTTGCTTTTTAAGAACTTCGAACGGCGACAACAACAAACGCCGAAGGGAGGAAAAGTGAATGGGTATTTTAGGGAAAAATCTAATTCGAAAAATCAAGAGGTAAAGCCCCTTGATTTTAATCAGGTTGAGTTCGTTTCTGATGACGAGGATGACGTCGATGCACTCGATGATCGGCTTCGATACGAGCACGGCTACAAGCATGAATGTCCACGATGTGGATCGATTCAAACTGTAGCTTCACGCTTTCCATATTGCGCTTACTGCAACTGGGATTCACTCGTTGATTCTCTAGGAGCAAACGACGAATGGGTTGCTTAATTCTTTTCGTCAGCGTTCTTCTAAAAATTAGAAAACGATCGATCACGACAACTGTATTCCAAGTGAGAATTGGAAACCAAACAGAGTGGATCACTCAAAGTGAGTGGCTTGCTCAACAAAAACATTATCAACAAAACAATAACCTCGGAGGCATTTTTTATGAACAATCAACAAACAAACCAAGCATCGAAGCAGTCGCAGTTTTACCGTTTTCAAGTCATTCAGCCCCAGATGAAAATCGATGGACATAATGAAAAACCACGCTCGGTGGGAATGGCTTATCTAAAAGAAGGTCAAAATACTTATACACTTCGTATATGGATGCTTTTGAATGAAAAATTCTATGTCATTCCAAACAAAAACGATTCGAGTCGATTTTTAATTCTCAATCGAGAGCCAAACAAAAATCCACTCGGTAAAAACAAATACTTTTGGAACATCGTTGGCAATGGAAAGGCAGATACAACAACTGGCTACATCAAACTGAACTTTGATTTATTTGAAAAACCAATTTTGATGAGCCTTTATCCAGAATCCTCTGCGAATTCTGTGACTCTACCAGATCCCGACTCTACTGATGAAGTCGCTTAACCTATTAAAAAGGAGTTTTTATGAATCAGAATCAAAAAGCATTTCTCTTTGCTATTATTGCAATGAGCTTTCTGCTCGCACCTGAGTTTGCATTTGCTGGTCTTGAATCAAGCTTGATGGGAATCAAAATGAAGCTCACAGGGGTTATTCTACCGCTGTTGTCTGTGATCGGAATCGCCATTGCTGCGATCTCTTTTTTCACAGGAAATCCAAACGCAAAACAGCATATCGTCTATGCGGTACTTGGTTGCATTTTTGGGTTTGGAGCACAGGCCATCGTTGATTTCATCGCACAAACGGTTCGATGAGGTAGTTTATGAATGAATCAGGGCTAGAGACAACACGAGTGCCTCGGGCGTTGGAAATGAAAACAAAATTATTTGGCTTTGAATTGCCAGATTTGCTTCTCATTTTCTTCACCTTGGCATTTACGAACTTTATTTTTGGCAGCACATCGTTTCGATATCCCTTGGTCTGGGGAACAACGCTTTCACTGGCGTTGTTCCTCTTTTTCGCCAAGCGAGGCAAGCCAGATAATTATTTGCAACATTTAGGCGAGTTTATCACATCCCCCACCTATTTTGCGGCGGGCGCTGCTGATCAATCTTACAAACAAATGAAGAAAGGCGGAAGTCATGTCAGCAAATCGAAATGACTCGTCCCTTGCTGGACAATTACCGTATTGGGAATTTTTTAGTGCACCATTTGGTCATATCATTTTGAATGATGGTTCTCTTGTCGCGGGATTAAACTTAGGATTAAAAGATATTGAATGTCTCGATGATGCTGAGATCAATCAATTTACTTTTCAGCTTAGATCTGTTTTGAATTCGATTTCTGAAGAAACCTCAGTCCAATTTCACTTCAAAGTTGATTCTGATTTCACTGAGACCATTACGAACCATATAAATAGAAAAAAGCCTGAAGCGCATCAACTCATTCTTGATATTGCAGCAAATAGAGAAAGCCGACTTCTCGAAGACTTGAAGTCTGGCGCTCTCTATAAACCGAAACTGACAGTCTTTTTGAGGACCAAGTTGATTCAAGCTAAAAAAGCTGCATTTTTCTCAAAGCCGGAATTGTTTTCGAAAAATGCAGTTGATAGTTATGGCGAAACTCTAGAGGTGCTCAATCAAAACATTGAAAGTTTTCGTTCATTTTTTGAAAGTAGCGGTTTGAAGGCTGACCAGCTATCGCGAGATGAGATCGTTCAGCACATTTATTCGTTTCTGAACCCGAAACGAAGTGAACTAGAGCCATCACCCAAGGTAATTCAATCCCAAGACGGAGACCTGCCTGAAGAGGTTCTCTCAGATTCACCATGGCTGGCGACTCAATCCCCAAGGGAGCAGTTAGTTTTTGGCGATCTGCTTTTGAACTATGAACAGTTCTCTTTAGATGGGCACTACCATCGGATCATTTCGCTGAAGACACTTCCTGAAGTGACGTTCGCAGGACAGCTATCGTCATTTCTAAGAATGCCGTTTCACTACGATCTCTTCTTGAGTTTTGAGGTTCCAAGTCAAGCCGACGAAAAGGCGAAGCTTAAACAAAGAAGAAATATGGCGCATTCAATGGCAAGCACTCAATCGGGCAAAGCTTCTGATCTGGAAAGCGAATCAAAGCTTAGCTCAACAGAAGAACTGATTAGAGAGCTATTGAATTCTGGTCAACGTATCTATGCAGCTCAGATGACTCTTGTTCTAAAGGCCCCTGCGGATACTGAAGGGGCCAAAGAACTCAATCGACAATGTCGCGAAGTTCTCGGGCGATTTCGATCGCTCAACGGGGCCGAAGGACTTGAAGAAAGCGTTGGTGCGTGGAAGATCGTTCGCGGAAATTTGCCTGCCGCTCCAATGAATTTAGAGCGCGCAAGAAAAATGAAAACGAATAATCTTGCAGACTTTTTACCAGTTTATGGATCAAGAGAAGGAGATCGTGATCCAGTCGTCATTCTAAGAAATCGAATGAACGGAATAGTGTCCTTTGATTCTTTCGATTCTGGGCTTCCTAACTACAACAGTTTGGTCACAGGTTCTAGCGGTGCTGGTAAGAGTTTTTTGAATAACTGTATTTTAATGCAAGAGATGGCGCGAAACCTTCGTGTTTTCATAATCGACATCGGTGGTTCGTACAAAAAGCTGACAGAGTCATTAGGTGGTCAATATCTTGATGTGAATTTGTCTCCTGAATATCAAATGAATCCATTTCATATTCCAGATGCCAATCTAGAACCGAGCAACCAGAAATTAAAGTCCCTGATCGCTGTTGTTGAAAGCATGGTGACTGAAGATTCAAATACTCGGCTTCCGAAGCTTGAACGTGTTCTATTAGAAAAAACAATCATCGAGCTTTATGAAGAAAAACGCAGATCATCCTTGATTCCAAAGCTCTCTGATCTAGCGGATCGGCTCAATAAATCCGCCGAAGATAAAATGAGAAATCTTGGAAAAATGCTTTACATGTGGACCGGAGATCGCCCATTCGGGCGACTACTTGATGGACTAGGAAGTCTTCGAACCGATGCTCCCATATGTACATTTGATTTGAAAGGTCTCTCAAGTCACCCAGATCTTCAAAGTGTAATGATACTTATTCTGACAGATTTCATCCTAAATCAGGTTGAAAGTGACAAGTCGAATCGAAAACGAATTATTTTGGATGAAGCTTGGGAACTTCTGAAATCTCCAGCTGCTGCATCCTTTATGGAGTATTGTGCTAGAACCTTAAGAAAAACTGGATCTGGAATCACCTTTATCACTCAAGGAGTTGAAGAAATTGTAGCAAGCCCCATCGGAGCTGCAATTCTTAATAACACAGCAACTAAATTCATCATGCTTCAGCGCGGAGACACCGAAATTCTAGCTCAAACTTTAAAACTGAATCAGCAAGAGATCAGTTTAATTCAGTCACTTGAGCAAAGAAAAGGTGTTTTCTCAGAAGGATTTTTAATTGAGGGAGACCACAGGCAAGTCATTCGTGTCTATCCAAGCGCGACTGAGTACTGGCTATCGACAAGTGATGCGCAAGACAATGCATTTATTGAATCGCTTCGTGCAAAGGGCTCAAGCTTACCTGAGGCAATAAAAACTGCAGCACTTCAATTTCCAAATGGAATTGCCGAAGCAAAAAGGAACAGTGCATGAAAAAGCTAAGAAAAATTGCGCTAGCTGTTCTGCTAAGCCTAACTCTTGGATACCCACAAAAAAGTCGAGCTGATTTGTTTGGTGGTGATGTCGTAATCCTCACTCAGATTCTAGCCAACGCTATTCAACAGCTCGTTCAATTGCGGCAGATTCTATCAACAGGTTCAGACTCACTTAATCTTTTGAGGGATATCAATAGAGGAATTCGGGATGGGCTGACTGTCCTTCAGATGATTAATCCGCGATTTAATCCAGGGCTATATGGCGACTTGGAGACAGCAGATCGAGTTCTGAATGTGATTTCTGATTTGTATGGTCGCATTCCTCAGACAGCTGAAATGCGATTGCAAGCAGCTCAAGACAGATCTGTTTCCGAGAGCATTGCGATGAATGGCAACTTATTTCGATTTGCTGACCAAGCCGACGAAGAGAGCAAGCGGATATTTAATCATTCGCAAGGAGTGAGTCCTCAAGGGGCAGCAAAGCTCACAGCACAGTCCGTAGCAGTTCTGATTGGTGTTTCGACTCAAGTTTTAAGAACCAATTCGATGATGCTAAAAATGATGTCCGAAAATATGGCCCTACAAAACAGAAAAGAGAAATTGCAATCGGCTCAATTCAAATCTCAATACGATGGCTTATCTAATGCGCTTGGCGGCTTACCTAAAGAAACAAAACTAAAACCACTGGAAGGAGGAAACTAAATGCCACAATTTGAACTTCTTGGCTCTTTGATGAAAGATCTCCACCAACAGTTTGTGACGATCTATTATCTAATGCTTCCAGTTTTTTTCGCGCTTTCAATTGCAATGGCTTGGTTTCGTTCACCGCAAGGAAGTATTGAGTTCTTGGATATTCTAAAACGAGCGGTCATTGCCACGTTGTTATTGGTGGCCTTCCCTGACATTAGCAGAGCCATCATATATGTGGCTGACGGAATAACTGAGAAAATAGACGCCTTAAATTCAATTGATGTCATGGTTCGAATGGCCCAAGAGAAAAGTGAAGCCTACTCAGCCTCCACAACAAGCCTGCTGCTTCAGTTTAATGATTTGATCATAGCCGTGCTTTCATTTTTGAGTTTTCTTGTTCTTTACATTGCTCGTTACATCACGGTTGCAATGTATCATTTTTTTTGGATCTTTTTTATGATCACAGCACCACTACTTTTACTTTTTAATCTCTTTGCGTCTACCAGCCAAATTACAATCAATCTGTTTAAAGGAATGATGGAAGTCGCGAGTTGGAAGATTGTATGGGCAATCTTAGGCGCAATGTTGACAGCACTTTCTTTTGGCGATGCCTACAAAGCCGAAGGCAACTATCTAACTCTGATCGTGATGAATTTCGTAATTGCGATTGCAATGTTGGCCACACCGATGATGGTTAAATCTCTTGTAGGCTCTGGTTTGCAGTCCATGTCGTCAACTTTAGGTGCAACAGCGGTTGCGGCGATGGTTGCAGCACCAGCTCGTGCCGCGATGGTCGCCACAAAAAGTAGAAAAGCCTTAAACGCCACAAGTAGTTTTGCGCGAAACCAAGTTCAACGTTTCCAAAGACCTAAAAACAATCCTTACAAAGGAGTTTCATGAAAAACTATAAAGAACACCTTCTCAATCACAACTTCCCTAAGCAACTCTCTGATTTGATGAACTCTAATCAATTTCTAAAAATTTTTTCTGTTGCAGCACTTGGTCTGGCCGTTTTTGCTTTGATCACATTAATGACACTTGGCTTTAAACCACCAATCGTCATCAGCCTCAGCGAAAGTGCGATTGAATTGAATCAGAAAGATAGTCTTCCCAAGCCCGAAGATCAAATTCAGCAGGCTGCAAAAAAATACGTTTCACTAAGGTATAAATGGGAACCATCTAATGTGGTGAAAAATCTAGAACTCGCGGATGCCTTCATTCACCCAACAAGTAAGAAAGCATATCTTGCAGCTGTTTCCAATGTGGTCAGATTTTCATCTGAGAAACAAGTCTCACAAAGAGCTTATGCGAATCTAGTCGCCGTCAATTTGCAGTCAAAAACTGTGACTGTTACCGGAGACAGAATTACTTCGATTCAAGGAATGATGGCTGCGGGACCGTTAAAAGTTGAACTTACTTTTGAAAATGGCGATCGCACAAAAGAAAACCCTTGGGGTGTGTACTTCGTAAAAGAAAAGGAAAGCTTATGAGACTTTTAGCTTGTCTCTTCATTTTAGCATCATTTTCAGATTTGGCGTTTGCAAGAGTTCGAAAGGTTCCTGTTTCAGGTGATCAAATTGTTACAGTAAAAACTGCGATTGGAATTGCGACAATCATACAAGTGCCAGACAGACCAAACAGCGTTGTTGTCGGCGATCAGGAATCTTTTAAAGTGGAGTATCTAGATCAAGCAATCACAATAAAGCCATTGCACTCAGGTGCTAAAAGCAATTTGTATGTCTACACTGACTGGAAGCGATACAATTTACAGCTGACGACTGGGCCTGAAGCTATTGCTGATTACGTTGTCTATCTAGAATCACCAAAGACTGCAAGTTCGAGGTCGCCCACAACCACATGGCGTTCGTTTGCAAATAGTTTGAAAAATGAAAGCCTAGCTCTAGAAACGCGAAAAGTTGGCACTCCACGAGAAAATCTAGTTGCAATTGAGTTCGTAGTTTCGTCCTCTAAAAAGGAGAAATTCGATCCCAGTTGGATTTGGCTGACACAAAATGGACAAACTAAGGTTATTCACAATCTTTTTGTGTCGAATTTGAATCTTGAACCTCAGACAAAAGTTAATGGCGTCATTCAGATTTTAAAATCCGATATTAGTTTTAATGAACCACTGCGAATCGAACTGAGAAGAAAGAGATTGAGTTATCTCACAATACCAAAGGTGGATTCATGGATACAAATGAAAGTAGCACGTTAATAGGTAGAATTTCAAAACTCTATCTGAAGGAACAAAAGCCCTTCACCAAGAAGCGTGACGTTAACTGGAAAGCACTGAAAGTTTCAGCTCTGTCGGGAATAGTTTTAGTCGTACTAATTCTACTGTTAATACCCACTACGACGCCTGAAACAGGTGATTTTTCGGAGAAGATCGACAGCAATGGTTACAAAATTCAATCCATGGCTGAATCAAATCCTACCGCCGATACCTGGGCGCAGATGCAGCAGTCACAACTGAACAGTGGCAGTGCTCCACGATCACTTGATTACCTTAATGGCTCTGGTGGCAGTCCTTCAAATTTTGGATCTAGTGCCAAGCCTGATCGGAGTAGTTCAATGATCATCGGACGAACTGGCGTTGATTCAAAGACCCAGCTGTCGCCCGGTTCAAAGATGAAAGTCAGATTAAATGACTCAGTGACCTTAAGTACAGAATCGGTTCCTGTGATTGCAACAGTGGTTTCGGACGTTGAACACGAAGGAAGTAATGCAATTCCCAAAGGGGCAAGAGTCATTGGAGAAATTGCTTTTGACGAGTCATCCGAAAGAGCAAGCGTTACCTTTAGGTCACTTCAACTACCAGATGGTAGGGAGCGACAAATATCAGCTATCGCCCTAGGAAATGATGGTCAGTATGGAATTGAAGGAAAAGTAAATTCTGCGGCAATCAGAAATACAGTCGGTCAAACTCTAACACGTTTCATAGGTGCCTACGCTGATGGCTCAATTCAGCGTGGGCAATTAGGAGCATCGCAAGGTGGCCATGAAAATGGAATGAAAACGGCCGTAGCTGAAACCGCAAAAGATCGCGCCGAAGCTTGGGCCGAAGAACTTAAAAAAGAAAAGAAATGGATCGAAGTAAAAGCAGGCAAAGAATTTATTGTGATCATTAATCAACCCTATCAATTTCGAGACCCTGGTTCGTTTTATGGGAACTGATAGCAACAATGACATGCTTTTAATATGGGGACTTGCGATCTTTGGCCTCTATGCAGTGGGCTCAAAACATCTTGAGACACTCAAGTTAAAATTCAATGGCCCAGAATTTCAAATTTTGTTTTCAGTCATTGTCGGTATTGGCTTTGCGGCAGCAATCTATTTTATAATTCAAAAGTTTGAAATCGCATTAGCAAAAAAGGAACAAGAGCATGCCATTCTGGGTTACGAAGCAGGATCGGCCTTCTGCGGAACTACGATTGATAATCAAGAAGTCTACATAAAGCCCAGACAAAGAGCTATGCACACACAAGTTATTGGAACGACCAACGCAGGAAAGACGGAATCTGTGATTCTACCATGGGCCATTCAAGATATTGAGGCAGGTCGCGGTCTTATTCTGATCGATGGGAAAGCAGATCGCTCTTTATTAGATAAGCTTTGGTCTTATACCGTAAAGGCTGAACGTCAAAAAGACTTCAGATTGTTTTCATTAGGGAACATCGAAAGCTCACATCAATTTAATCCCTTGATTGGAGGTTCTCCAGAGGAAATTTCTGAGCGAGTTTTCAATGCATTTGATTTTGAAAATCAGCATTACAGAAGTTTGCAGTATGAGATCTTTGTGCAGGTTATGAGAATCTTCATATCAGCGAATGTGATCCCGACGTTTCAGCGACTGCATCAGGCAATTTCAGACCCGCAATATTTGAAGGTTGTTGTACAGGGAACCCCGGTTAGCGAACAAAAAGAATGGGCTCAGAACTTTGCATCACTTCCATTGAATGAGCGCCTAACTAGAACAAGCGGTCTAACGACAGCTCTCAGTCACTTTGCATTCGGAGAGACCGCTCAGCTATTTAATTCTGAGAATCCAGGAATTACTTTGGAAAAGGCACTCAGCAACAACTTGATCGTATACTTTCAGCTGCCTGTTTTGCTTTCTCCATTTTTAGGCACAGCCTCGGGAAAGATGATTCTACAATCCCTTCAAAGTTCTGTGGCAAATCGCCATCGAAGCCAGAAAGGAAATCCAAAGTTTTTTTCAGTTTTTCTCGATGATTTTTCTGAGTATTTGTATCCAGGCTTTGTGACGATTCTAAATAAATCTCGAAGCGCAAATGTAGGTATTGTGTTCGCCCATCAAGCATTAGGAGACATCAAAGCATTGGGGGATGCAGTGGCCAATTCAATTCTAACAAATGCAAATCTAAAAGTGTTCATGCGTGGTAATGACCCAGAATCTGCAGAATATTTCTCGAGTGTTATCGGCACGGTTAAGGCTTTTAAATCAACAGAGAGAGCAAAAAAAGGACTCTTAAAAACCGAAACAACAGGAGATCAAAGTCTTCGAGAGGTGGATGAGTTTATCATTCATCCAAACAAGTTTAAAAAAGACCTCGGAGTTGGTGAAGGAATTATGATCGTGCCACACGAACGAGGAAGTAAAACCATACATATGAAATTTAAAAAGTGGGATGACTTGCCACCAACACCTCTTGAGCCTGCTATTAAAACAATTGCTCAACCACTTTCACTTGTGCGTCCTTCCGAAAAACAGAAACAACAAACTCAAAAGGACAATCCATGAATAAATTTAAAAATAGATATCTTCTGATAGCACTCATCTACATAGGCGCCCTGTTACTTGCATCAGGTTGCGCAACCCAAGGAAAATCTGCTGGGCTTGGCGCAGCTATTGGTGGGGGAACTGGCGCGCTCATAGGTCACATCGCCGACCCAGGAAAAAATGGAGAGTATCGAACTCGAAATGTCATACTTGGTACAGCCGTTGGCGCCATGGCAGGATCAATTGCTGGAGACCTAAGTTATAAAGAACTTGAATCTCAGAAGCGAGATGCCTTTCTTAAAGGGAAGGCTTCAGCACCTCAAGCTAGAGATGGTGCGATGCCGACACTGAAAAATCCCAAAGTGGAATCTCGTTGGGTAGAAGGCCGGATCTCAGGAAACAAGTACATTGAGGGACACTATGAATACATTATTTCAGAACCAGCTCGCTGGGAGGAGTAATGCCTCGACAAAAAATAATTCCGATTGAAGCAATCAACCTTGCTTCACGTACAGGCTTTATCACAAAGGCTTTGTTCAAAGAATTCATTTTAGGGAATCGCCCTAAGAGTTCTGTCAACCGAAGATGGAGTGACCTTATCAATTCTGGATTCTTCAACAGACATTCAGATGATCGGATGGCCGATGTCTACTTGCTGAATAAGCGCAAGAAAGAGCTTCAAGAATTATTAACTCAGCAGCCAGTACCTCCCCCATACACAGGAATAATCAGGCATGATGAAATTGCACTTCGAGGCATTCTATTGATTGAAGATCGCGGGTTCCTGGAGACTTGGAAGGTAGAATCTGAAATCAAGAAGACAAGACAGGGAGCCATTCAACTTGAATCAAACAGCCAAAATCCAAAGTTTCCAGACGCAATTTTAAATTTCAAGGCACCCTATAAACCTATTCGGGTTGCGATTGAAATTGAGCTTACACAAAAAGAAAACCGACGATACGAGCGAATTTTAAATGCTTACTCCTTCGCACAAAATTTAGATCTCATTGTTTTTGTCTGTGCGAACAAGCAAATTGAGAACGCGATAATCGGCACGGCATCAAAATTCTTCTATCCTTCGGCAGGGGCAGAGTTAGGTATCATGTCAAAAATGGACTGGCTAACAGACCCTGTGCTTGGAGACCTTCGATGTCAGAAAACAGTAAGTTCTTTGGGAACATGGATTGATGGCAGAGAGAACGTTCAGATTCAAAATGCAAAATAAGCGATTTGTTATCGATTCGATGGCTCACTTATTTTTGACCTAAGTGATTTTGATAAAGTGATCAAA
>CAZCHT010000027.1:0-37173 GCA_964498705.1 uncultured Bdellovibrio sp.
TACCCAACCTACTACAGATCCGATTTACAAAGAAAGAAACGGCCGTTTTAAATGGTGACGAGCTGATCTGTCAGTTTTTATTTAAAAAAGAAAATCTCTACATCTTTAAATGCCACTACAATACAGATACAAATCTACCATGTCTAACTTTAGATACTGATTTTTACATGATCCAACGGCGTGAAAACTATCGATTGAAATTCCCGGTAGGACAACCGTCAAAGGTTTCCGTCAGCACCAAAGGCGAACTATTTACCGGCCGAGTCTTTGATTTAAGTACGACCGGAATACGAGTCGCCTCTCACAAAAATACGCGCACGATCAAGATGGGTGACCTAGTCGAAATGGAAATCCAAGTACCAGGCCATGCAACAATGACCTTGAAATCTCACTTGCGCCATCGCAATGAAGGCAGTGAGGTAATCAACGATCGAAAATATGATTTATTCTTTTATGGTTTTCAGTTCCATAATTTAAGCTTGGAAAATGAAAAAAGTTTATCCCGCATTAACATGGAACTATATCGAACTTTCTTGCAGAAAATCAGTAGCTAGCCAATCTCTATTGACCGTCTGTCTCCAAATGTATTCTTTTTAGTTCCGAATTTTTTTCAGCCGCTTTACTATCTGACTTTTCTTTTTCTTTTTGCTTAGCCTTGTCTTTTTCTTCTTTCTTTTTATCGTTGTATTCAGAAGTATATGTTTTTAAGTCGGCGTTGAACTCGTCTTGTTTTTGCTTCATGTAGTCTTCAAAATTTTTCTTCTTGTCTTTCACTTCTTCTTCAAAAGCGTCACGTTGAGACTTTTGATTCGAGTTAAATTCTTTTCTTTTCAACTCTAGCTCATCCATTGATTCTTTTTTTTCTTTGGCCGTACGTTTAGTATAGCTCTTTATAGAATCTCGCTCGTCTTTCATTTTCGCATCAAATTCTTTACGTGATTTGCGTTCTTCGTTTGAAAACTCTTGGCGACCTTTGTTTATGTCTTGGTTGAATATGCGGCGCTTCCTAGAGGCGACCTGCGAGAACCGATTACGCACTTCAGAAGGACTTAGACTTTTTTCATTCATCCATTTTAAGTTGAGTGCGATTTCGTCGTTCTGTTGTCGTTTTTCCTCTGGAACCTCCGAACGTAATTTACTGATCTCTTCGCGATCTTCTTTGAGTCTGTATTTGTCCTCGACCAAAGGCGGTGTCGTCTTTTTTTCTTCTGTTGAAGAGCAATTCAGTAGGAATAAAAGTCCAAATAAAAATATAAAATGCTTAGTCATATCGTCTAGTTTAGCCTTTTCTTGGCGTCTGGCAATCATCTTTTATCCGGCCTTTCCGATTAGTTACTATGCTTCAAGGTCCTAGAAAATTGCTTAATAGAAATGTCCACCACAAGCCGCAACAAAGCTGGCATGACAATCAGTTCGAATGGAACTACGTCCTGATTTTCGCCTTCATTTCAGCGTTCGCATTTGCGCTATTTTCAATTCCACTGATCTTCTTTTTCACTCGCAATTACTATTTTTTTGAATCGATCGCGTTCAATACTTATCCAACCTTAATCACAAATCTATACCAAGAAAAGTCTTGGTTATGGATCTACTGCATAAGCGCCGGCGTACTTTCATTTTCGCTTGTTTTATATTTTGGGAAGAAGTTCACATCTAACACTATTAAGCCAATTAAAAAAATTGAGGACCATCTTCAGCAGTTGATGATTGGTAACTTTAAAGATCCCATTGTTTTCGACTCGAACAAAAGCGAACTAAACTCTATCAAAATTAATTACGAATACTTTTATCGGGTACTACGTAGTAATACAGAGCAAGAACTAGAAATCTTGCGCAGCTTAAACATTGATCAAGCGAACCGCGATTCGCTGTTAGCTTGGCAGAAATTGGTTCAAATGAAATGCAAGCAACTAGGTTTGGATTACAATCAAACGGTTATAAATAAAAACGAGTTCGTCAATGGCAAGGGAACAAATGTAATTCCATTGAACGAGAATGCTGCCCCAAAAAGTGCTCAAGGCAATAATAGAAAAGTTAGCTAATTAATTTATCTAGAGTGCCTTAGAGTTTGTTTTAAAGACTTATTCGATTCGCGCTCTTTGATGGTATTACGTTTGTCGTGAGCTTTCTTACCACGCACTAATCCCAGATCCAGCTTTACCATACCTTTTTTAAAGAATATCTTCAGAGGAACGATCGACAAGCCGCGCTCTTGAACCTGACCCATTAGCTTATTGATCTCGTTACGATTGAGCAGAAGCTTGCGCAAACGCTCTGGCGTGTGATTGTTATAACTGCTGGCTCGATAAGGACTGATATGAGCATTTTGCAAGAACGCTTCGCCGTTTTGAAACGAAACATAGGCGTCTTTTAACTGAACATCTTTGGCTCGCAAAGATTTCACTTCACTGCCCGTCAAAACAATACCTGCCTCGATAACTTCTAAGACCTCGTAGTCGAATCTGGCTTTTTTATTATCCTGAATTATTAAAATACTCACTTAAAACCTAAATCTTTGTAGAGGGCGACCCATTGAGCCGGTGACAGTTCTTCTGCCCGCGACGTCTCATTCAAGTTTAAATTATGGAAAGAGGCAATAATTTTCTGGGGATCCATCTGATTTAGGGTCAATAAGTTCTTTTTTAACAGTTTTCGCTTCTGCGCAAATCCCGCTTTGCAAAAAACTAAAAATGCTCGTTTATCCTGAATCTCTGTTGCCTTCGATTGAAACGCAAGAACCCGGCTAGCAATCTTTGGTGCTGGTAGAAAATCACGGGGGCTTAAATCACAAACTGTCTCGATATCCCAGAATACCTGCGCAATTACACTGAGCAAACCAAAATCAGATGTTTTTGATTTCATTCTAATTTTTTGTGCAACTTCTTTTTGGAACATTAAAATCATGGCATGCAATGGAACTTCGTCCATTGACCGATCAATCACAATTGCCGACGATATTTGATACGGCAGATTACTAATTAAAACCGTATTTTTTGGATCTTGAACTTCGGCTTTCCAATTCCATTGCAAAGCATCTGTGTGAATGGCTTGCAGACCTTGTGTCGTCCAATATTCATGAAAAAAATTATCTAATTCTAGAACTCGAAACTGAGTCGTTAACGATCGCAACACATCCGTCAATGCGCCTGGGCCAGGACCAATTTCAATTAAATGTTCGAATTTAAATTCTTTCAGACGCGAAATCATTTTAGTGACGGCGAAATCGGACACTAAAAAGTTTTGTCCTAAAGCTTTTTTGGCTTCGATCGGAAACTTTGAGAAAAACAAATCTAAACGTTCTTTAACTGTCATTTAATACTCATTCACAAAGTCAGATTTTAAATAATCAGGCATTGGACCAATACCCATATCAGAATGTTCACCACGATTTAAGCGCTGAATGCCCGCAATACCAATCATGGCTGCATTATCCGTACAATAACGTAAAGGCGGAATCGCGACCGTAATCCCACGACGACGAGCCCACTCTAACGTTTTTTCACGCAAACGCGAGTTTGCACTCACACCACCGGTCAGTACAACGTTTTTAATTTTATATTTTTTAAAAGCTAAATTTAATTTAGTCACAAGTGTATCGACAATGGCTTCCTGAAAAGACGCACAGATAGAATTTATGTTTTTATCTTTCTCTTCCGCTGTGATGGACTGAACGTAACGCATGCCCGATGATTTTAAACCAGAGAAACTCATATCCAAAGTGCTAGAATCAATTAGACCACGCGGAAAATCAACAAATGTGACATCACCTGTTTTAGACATTTGATCAATTTTAACTCCGCCAGGAAATTCAAATCCTAAAGTCTTTGCAAATTTATCAAACGCTTCACCAGCCGCATCGTCTTTGGTTCTGCCAATGATTTCATATTTTCCTAAATCGTGGACAACATACATACTCGTGTGTCCGCCACTAACAGCCAGTGCTAAAAACGGGTAGTTAAAATTGCTCGGAGGCGCATAGGAGTCATCAATCAAGAACGGGGCTAACAAGTGTCCCTCTAAATGATTCACTCCAATAAACGGAATATCTAAAGACATCGCTAAACTTTTAGCTGACGTCAAACCCACTATCAGAGCGCCAATTAAGCCAGGTCTGTTAGTAACCGCGATTCCATCTATGTCTTGTAATTTCATACCGGCTTTGCTTAAAACCTGATTTACCAGAGGCAATAAAGTGAACGTATGATTGCGACTGGCTATCTCTGGAACGATTCCACCGTATAGTGCGTGATCCTTGTCCTGATTGGCTGCCATCATACTTAATACATGATTGTCAGAATTAACGACAGCCACAGACGTATCGTCACAACTGGTTTCTATGGCAAGTACACGTTTAAATTTTGGCATATTGGTTGCTCTATGATCTAGCATGAATAAAATTTATAAATCGAATAAGTCTCTATGTGCAGTTTTTCTTGTTTTAGGCTTGTTTTTAACCGTTGTCATTGAAAATTCTTCATACGTGGGCGCCGAAACGGCGCTCTTTGATGTGACTCCGATTCCGACACTTCAAAACCCCGAGATCTCAGCTGTTCTACATAAAGAAGATATATTAAAGGATCCAAAAAGTCTGATTGATCCCGATTTCGCAGTTCCCGAAGGATTAGAGAAGCGGGTTGGTTTTTGGTTTGAGGTTTACTCTAAATATGACTCTTCTAATAAGATCATCCATCACATGGACTATCCCTGGATTCATTTTGAAATCTATAATGTCTCTGAAATTCTAGCTCGGCCACAGCGCTTCCCGTGGATCAATCCCGAGAAAGCAGATAAAGAAACACGCATTCGTTTAAATGTAGTTCGTGGCGAATTACGTGCTTTAGCAAAAAAGCTAAACAAAAAAAATGTTCCCGAATTATCTGAGCGTGAACAGCAATGGGTAGAGCAATTAAAAACATTGCCAGGATCATTAGTAAAAAATGCGCGCCTTGCGGCTCAACGAGTACGCATACAAACAGGCCAGAAAGATTTCTTCTCTAAAGGTTTAGCGGTTGCGAATCGTTACCTTCCTCATATGGAACGCATATTCCAAGAGCACGGTTTACCGAAAGAGATCGCACGCTTGCCATTAGTTGAGAGCAGTTTTAATAAGCTGGCTACAAGTAAAGTCGGCGCTGCCGGTTTATGGCAGTTTATGGATGGCACGGGAAAGAAATTTCTAGTAATCAATTCACATATTGATGAACGTCGTTCGCCATTAAAATCTACAGAAGCCGCGGCGGAGCTAATGAAAGAAAATTACATGATCATGTTTAAATCATGGCCGTTAGCGATTACTGCTTACAATCATGGACCGGGTGGCATTAAGAAAGCTGTGAAAAAACTTAAAACAAAAAACATCGTTAAAATTATCAATGATTTCCAATCTCGACAGTTTAGTTTTGCTTCTGAAAATTTCTACTCTGAATTTTTGGCGGCGTTATATGTTGAAACCTATTCAAATGATCTATGGGCCAACATCGATCGTTTAGCGACGATTGAATTTCAACCGTACAAACTGACTCGGCGAATGAAGCCTTCTAAAATATTTAAGATGGGTTCGATTTCAAAAGAAGAATTGATGGATTTAAATCCTGACATCAGTAAATCAATTCAAGCTGATGCCATGTTGCCAAAAGGTTTTATTTTGTTTATTCACCCAGAGAAAGTTTCTCTGCTAGAGAGCCTTCGCGGACAAGATATCGCTACGACTCCGGTAGCGAATTAAATTTGAATTTCAGATTATTTGCAGATGGTCGCTTTTTTGTCTTGGGCGCACAAGTAGGCTTTCAGTTCTGCCATTTCTTGGGCCTTAGCAGCGTTTTCTTGTTTCAGTTTTTCGTTTTCAGATTCGAGCTTCTGAAACTTGGCCTCAACTTCAGTTTTATCGGCCTTTTCTACTTTTACAGAGGCGATCTCGCGATCTATTCCAAGAATCCTTAAATAAAGCTCCTGAACGGCTTTGATGATCGGAGAAATGAGCTCAGAGTAGCGAACGCCGTAACGATCAGTTGTTTCATCGTGGGTGACAATAGACGTCTTTTCCGTTTTACCAACTTCAGCGATGGCCTGTTCTGCTTCTTGGGCAATCAGTCCATAGTGAATGTCACTATCAACCCCCGTGTTCCAGCGGTAAGAAACAGGGCGCAGTTTGTTGATGAAATCTAAACCCAAATCAGTGTTATAAATATCTTTTTTCTCTCGGCGATCAGACGTATTGATCACACCATTTGTAGCGTAAACTGTGGTGAACCTGTATGTAGCATCCCCGAGTGTGTGAGTGTTGTCGGTTGCTGGTGAAATGACTCCCGCCACTTGCAGTGCCGTCTGTGGTGATGTTGTTCCTATACCCACATTGCCGCCTGATTTGACGTATATTCTATTTACTCCAGCTCCGGTCTCCAAAGTCATTACGTCCACTGCATTCCAAGCATCACGAAATGCAAGTGTGTTTGAGCCTCCCCCAGATGCCTGAATATTCCATCTGTTGGTGCTGTTTCCTGGATAGGGATCAAGCTTCAGTGCTGCTCCATTTGTAGTCGAACGAACATAGATCACTGAATCACCAGCTGTATTATCAACCTGAAGATTGGCACCGGGGCTCGATGTCCCGATCCCGACGTTGCCATTCGATTTTATGTAGATCGGGATGGCCGCACTCGTGAGCCCTGGCTCCGCGTGAAGGTACTCTTGAGCGCCCCAACCATATTCCCGCAGTCCAAAGTGTCCAGAAGAATTGTTGCCGATCAGCCATCTATAAGTGGAGTCATATCCTTGCATCAGCAAGCTTGCGCTGTTGGCAGTCGAGCGAATTAAAATACTTGCATCGCCGCCTCCAGTTTCAACGATTTCTAGTTTTTGGCTCGGGCTCGTAGTTCCAATCCCGACGTTGCCAGTTGAAGTGACGAGAAATTTAGTTGAAGCCGCTAGTGCTCCCGCCGAATAGTTTGTGCTACCAAGCGTTGATGCCACCGCAAAAGATGTTCGATTGGAACCGCCGCCCGAGTAGAGAACCGCTTCATCATAGCCATTGTTAAACATCGAAATAACGTTGAGGCTTGAATTCGTTGCAGTGCCAACGCCAGGAGCACCAGCGCTTGAAAGTCGAATCGTGGCCACATCGCTAAGTCCTGTTCCTGTTACTTCAAGCCCGCGCGTAGTGCCTAGCGGGGCACTAAAAGGAGTTGTAGTTCCAATGCCGACGTTGCCGCGAAGATTTGCTAAGATGACATTTCCTGCGACCGTTCCAGAGCCACCATTCAGAAGAACATTGCCGCCCACTGCTCCGGTATAGTTCCCACCCTTTACGACAATCTCACCTCCGGAGCCATATCCAGAGTAAATGCCGCCCGTAATATTGACATCACCACCATACCAACCGTTGCCACCTGCACCAGCCGTCAGGTTGGCTGAGCCACCGGTTCCACCCCACTGACCACCTGTCAATGAAAGCAAAGCTCCGGTGGTTCCAGATAGAGCATTTCCTGCAGCCAATGAGACTCCTCCGCCGATCCCAGAGGCTGTAGTGTTTCCCCCTAGAACATTCAAAGCTAAAGGTGCATTGGCGGCAGCATTGTTTCCCAGGATATCAAGCTTAGAGGAGGGGGTTGTCGTCCCTATACCGACGTTGCCTGCTGAATCAACAACCATGCGATAGGCGACAGCGGTTGAATCAAATAATCCAAGCTTACCGCCGCCGGCTCCTGAGCCGCTGGCTGTTGAAATAAATGAGTACGTTCTGCCACCCGCGCTTGTGGCAGCTAAAGTCAAAGCGGATCCTATACTTCCAGAACCTGTTGCTTTGAGGTCGCCAATCCCGCTGTTGTCTGCCCCTGTGCCTGCAACATCCAGAAGACGACCTGGCGTCGCCGTTCCAACACCAACGTTACCACTCGTATCAAAAAACATGCGACTTGTTCCATTAGTTTTAATTGCAAAAGTATTAGAATCATTTGTTCCAATAGTTGCGGCGGCACCGAATGAGTTGCCACCATTTAAATACATGCCCGTGGCCCCTGTTATTGGTAAATCTGAAGACGCGATAGCCCTGAACGTCGGCGCTGCGGCCCCTCCACTCGATGGTCCCGCGAAAACTAGATTGGCATTTTGATTTGCTAGAGTCGCTGAAATCGAACCATTCGCTGTCAATGGCGATCCTGTCACTGTGAAAAGCGCTGGCAGAGTTAGGCCCACACTCGATAAACCCGAGGATGTTCCCAAAGTTTTTGTAGTCCCATCGTAATATTTAATGACGTTGGCGACAGAGTCATACCAGATCTGTCCCGCTGTTAAACCTGTTGCCGGGTTGCCCGAAACACTGGGTAGTGTTGCGCTTCCATTGGTTCCCGTTCTTACATAACTTGTTGGCGCGACCGAAAGAAGGTTTACCAAATTAGGATAATTAGTTGAAGAGAAAATATTTTCTGCATTAGCCTGCGATAAAACAGTCGAGCCAGTCGTGTTAACTTGTACAAAATCCGCCGGGGCCAAACCTTGAATTGTTTCTGCGACCATTGCGTTCGGTACAGAATCAAGTGCCATGTTCGGTGAAATACTGCGAGTAACTCCGTCAGCCGCTGGAGTCATTTGTAAGCGAACGTATCTCTTGTCGCCGCTTGCAGGGTTGTAAGTACAGGCCGAACCATCCGAAACTTTTTTACCAGCAACACTCGTTGTACTATTAGCGAAAATTTTATTCATCGCCAGATTTGAATCGTAACCCGATCTTTTAGGATCACTGAGTGCCGATCCAATTTGAATTGTAAAGTATCCATTTGTTGCTCGTGTATCGATACTTTGAGTTTCTTCGTAAAGAACGCAGTCTTGAGCCGGAGTCAGAATCTGTATTTTAGTCGATATCGTATCTAACATCGGAACAGTTGCTTCCGAATTTCCAAATGCACGACCATCGAAAGTCATAGTCTGCGGAACCTCTTGAGCGGCAAATCCAGCACTCACAAAGGCGAACACAAACGTCACTATTAAAAACCTTAGCTTTCCCCAAACCATACTAGACGTTTCGGTAGCTTTTTTAATATTTTAAGCGCTTTCTTAACCATTCTTTAACTGAGACACTTATCGGTCTAATTAGAGCGCTTTTATAAAAAAACAGTCAATCAAGCCTATGAAATGACTCATTTTAATCCGATCAGTTCGAAGCGGAGTAAACAGCAAAAAAATGAGTTTTTACAATAAGTTCGCCAAGGAAGAGCGCACAATTTTTTGGACAGCCACAGTGGCTTGCCTGCTGTGCTTATTGTTACTGACTCCGGTCGCTGATAAAGTTCTTTTTTCAAAAAAATCAAAAACAAAAAATCTGAACATTGGTAAAATTACGTATCAAGGAAATGATACACGAATGAAACAAAGCGATGAACTTGTATGGCGTCCGACGACGACGAATCAGGCCATCCACGTTGGTGATTCTATTTTCGCCGGCGAGAAATCAACGGCCGATGTTGAACTTTCTAATAATAATAAAATTACCGTCGGAGAAAACTCGCTAGTTGTTTTCAAAATCGCCGACAAGACTAAAATCGCCGATTTGCAGTCAGGAAATTTTCGTTTCAAAGTAAATGGTAAAATGAAAATTGCGATACAAGGCGAAATTTCCGAAGTCACAGGAAAGAATTCTGAAATTCAGTTCTTCATGGATAAAAATAAGAAACCGCAGGCGCGATTGATTAAAGGTAAAGCGTCCGTCAAAAAGAAAAACCAAAAACCGGTTTTACTTGAGGAAAACAAGATCGTTCAAATTCCAAAAGCAGTAGTGTTATCGAATCGAAATGTAGCTCAAGAAATACCAAAGCCTCTACCACCCGCAGCTTTATCGCAGGTTAAGAGTCCCATTGTCTACACTTGGAAACTATCTGACATATACGATAAATACGAATTCCAAATTTCGGAAAAAGATGTTCCGACGAACCCCATTGTTTTAGATCAGACGCTATCATGGACCACCGAGGCCACATCAAGCATAGTTGAATTCGCGAATAATCCTCAACTGGCCAATGCCGAAAAATTCACAGTCGGCGAAAAGTCACTTGTAATGAGAAACGTTTTCGTTGGCGAAAACTACTGGCGCGTTACTGTCGAGGATAAAACATCCAGCCCCATCGAAAATTTTACGGTGCAGGCAAAATTCATAGATGGCGTTCAAATGTCGATACCAAAACCAAACTGGGCCATTCCTCTGGTCAGCGAGGCCGTGTCAATGCCGCTAGTACTAAAATCTAATTTGCAGAATCCCATTGGATTTGTAGTGCAGGCCTCGCCATCCTCTCAATTTCCAAAAGGGAACACCCGACTATTTTGGTCAGCGTCTACTCAAGTTAAGATCAACTTTTTTAAACCCGGCGACTATTTCTATCGCTTTCGCACTGTCAGTGCGGCTCAAGAACTAACAGATTGGTCACCTCCGACGCAGTTCAAAGTATTCCGGCCACTGCCACCAGCACCTCCCATATTGGCTCAAGTCAGTAGAGAAAAATTAAGTCTCGGTGAAGATATACAAATGAGATGGGATTCTCAAGGCGTAGAAACGCGAATAGAAATTATCGACTCCAAAGGCCTTACGGTTAAAGAGCTCAATGGAAGCCAGCTAACATGGACACCAGAATCTGAAGGAAACTATCAGGCGCAAGCGTGGACTGTGAATCAGTATGGTCAGCAAAGCTCGGCGTCTCTGCCACTTGCGATCAAAGTGTCTCCAAAACCGCCGCCTCCGCCGCCACCTTTGCTAGCTAAGAAAGAAAAACCGCGGTCGGTCGCTAGCACCGAAAATACGAGTGCGATGAAAATTGAAGGCGGGCCTCCAAAAACAATGAATGAAAAATTTCGATCGTCGAAAATGTCGGTTAATACCTTCATATGGACGCAGTTTTCATCGGTACAGTTTTATAACAACGAAGCCAATCCGATTGTTTCTGGATTAGCTTTGCACGGAAACTATTGGAATGGAGCGAATGGCCTAGAAGGCATATTAAAATCTGGCGCCGTGGGACTGAACTCTATGGGAAACTCACAAAAATCTTTGAAAAGTTTTGAAGGCCGCTATCACTATCGCATCTTTACCAAAATGCCGTGGTCGGCAGATCGACAATTACAAATTTCCGGCTTCCTTGGCTATGAAACGTATCGAAATTCGGGTGGGTCGTATTCAAGTTCTTATGACCTTGTGAAATTTGGCACCTCAATAGAGTTCCCATGGGGCTCTCGATGGACCGGTGGCGGTGAATTCGTCTATGGTTTGGGCTCCGATAAAACCCAGAAAAAAGAAATCTCGGGCCATGTTGGCTATTTTATATCAACAGATTGGTCGCTCGGCGTGGGTTATCGGGTCCACTTGCTTGATGCTGGATCCGAAAAATCAGCTCCACAAAATAGCCTACCTTATCGCGAAGGCTACACAGAGGGATTTTCGGTTCTGAACTACCATTTTTAACTTACCTAGCGAAACTACCAACTGATTCAATTTGAGATTTAATTCGAGATTTAACTTTCGCATTTAGGCTGCCGATAGAACTCTTATGAAACACACACGCAACGCGGTTATATTCGCCTTAGCCATTAGCCTTCTGTCAGGTTGCAATGGTTTCGTTCAAGACTATGTGGCCGGCACCAAGCCAGAAAATATCGCGAGCCCAACACCGGAATCTATTTCTTCACCAATGAGTCTAAAGATGACTCCGGGGAAAATGAATGCAGCTGGTGGTGGAATGGTTGTTCAAGGCACGATCAGTGTCACTAATCGATCATTTGCGTTAGGTGCCGATCGCGCTTTGTCGCTGACGATCAATCGTTCGCGCGTTCAACCTAAATAATTTTATAAATATTCGATTTGTACGTCAGAAATATATTCTAATTTATATCGCTTTGATTTCTGTTCTTTATCTTCTGGGTCTGTCGCCTGTAAGTAATCACCATCCGGAGATCGCACTACACCTTGTGGAAACAATTTACGAGTTTCATTCTTCTTTTCGCCTTTTGAATAGCGAAGCAGAACCATCTTGTCGGTCTCAACCGCTTGGATCAAGGTTTGCACGTCCGAATTCTTGTGATTCAATAAAAAGAAATTATCCCAAACCAATCGTTTACCCTGAGCCGCTACAACATCTTCCAGTGTCGCATTCGGGCTCATTCGTTCAATACACTTGTTGAACACCATCATGCATGAACGCGCATCTTCATACGCTCGATGGGCCGCTAAACTGTTAAACTGAAAATGCTTCACTAACGTTTGCAATTTATGATCAATTGTTTCTGGTATTAATTTTCTTGAAAGTAAACTTGTGCAAACGACTGGCAAATGAAGCGATTTCATTCGCGAGCGTTCAAACTCAACCGATAAAAATCCCATGTCAAACGGCGCATGATGAGCCACCGGAATCGCATCGGACATAAAATTTTTGATTTCTTGTAAATGAGTACCTAGCAATGGCGCGTTTGCGACCATTTCATTCGTGATGCCGTGAATACCAATAATAAAATCACTCATTGGACGACGAGGCTTGAACAAAAACTCGATACGGTCGACTTCTTTTCCACCCTGCCATTTAACCGCACCAAACTCGACGATGTCTTCCTTGATGGGAAATGCGCCAGAGGTTTCTGTATCAAAAGCAACAAACGTAAGTTCTGAAATTTTAGTTTTCATCGCTGTTTGAGTATCCAAACCGCTTGTCGATGAAGTGTTAGGTACTATGGTCTGAGTATCTGATGAATTGTTGTTCTGTTTGTTCATTTTTCTCTTTTAAACTCGACTATTTTGATAAATAATTAAGTCATGAACCTTTCTATGCGAACTAGCAATAGCACTATCAATGTTTTAACTCTAGTACTATTTGCTATTTTTTTGTCATCACATTCTGCCCTTGCACAAGCCAGTCGTGATCAAAAATCTAATTACCAAACGGAAGGCAAAGCTACTATGCTTTCCCATTTTGTCCAGCATGGTTTAAGTCAAACAAACAAAGATCCTAGCTTGCAAACATCTTTGTACATGGCAATTGGTCCACAGTTTCGAATTGGCTTATGGGGTTCTAATGTTAGCTATGAAGGGCTTGATAACCACATTCTGATTAAAATTCCGGTGGAATTGAAACTTGAGTTCAACAAAGACGTCAATTTGACCATCGGCTATTCTATGAATCAGTATTATAAAAGCCGCATTCGCGACGGCAATACGACGACTCTGCAATTAAATGTATTTGATTACCTGATTATTCACGAGCTTGAGTCAAACTGGGAAGGCACAGAAACAAAATCCAAGTACTTTGCCTTCAATAAATCATTTAAACTGAGCACCGATTTTATATGGGAAAATCAACTCGGATACACCGTTCTGAGCGTGGAAAACTTACAAAATTACTTCGACCTGATGACCGGGATTGCTGGTAAATCCAACAATCTAACCTACAAATTTACTGTTACAGCGACGTCAACCCCGAGCCAATTCAACGGTTCCGGTGATGTTTTCGGCATTTTTAGCGTTGGTTTCGGCTTCTAAAGGCTGTTTTTTCTCATTTTTACCCGATAAAAAAGACAAACTAATTTTATAACTGGGAATTTCTTAGATATTACTGTAGATTGCGCTCAATTAAATAAAGAGAGCGTTTGAAAAGTTACATAGTGAAGCCGACTCAAATGCCCTCTGCACATAGAGCACGTTGCGACGTGTTCGAAAGAGGTATTATGAGTTCGTTCGAAGACTTGGGTCTTTCACCCGAGTTAATTAAGCATTTAGAAGGCATCGGTTTCGTCGCTCCGACAGAAATTCAAACAAAAGCTATTCCAATATTACTAAAACATGAAGGCGACTTTATCGGTTTAGCCGCAACAGGCACTGGTAAAACAGCAGCATTCGGTCTACCGATGATCGAACAATTGGACATGTCAAAAAAAGTTCCTCAAGCTTTAATTTTGAGTCCAACTCGCGAATTAGCATTACAAATCGTTGAGCAGTTAAAAGCTCTTTCTAGTTTCAAAAAAATGAAAGTAGCGGCGATTTACGGCGGTTCTAGTTACCGTACACAAATCGACGAAGTTAGACGTGGAGCTCACGTCATCGTAGCAACTCCAGGTCGTTTGATCGATTTATTAGATCAAGGTGTATTCCATATTCGTGAATTAAAAACCTTAGTCCTAGATGAAGCCGACGAAATGATCTCTATGGGTTTCCGCGATTCTTTAGAAGAAATATTGGAACAAACACATAAAGAAAAAGAAGCTGGCGCAGAGCAAGGTTCTAAACAGCGTCGCGCTGGTTGCCGAACTTGGTTATTCTCAGCAACGATGAGCCCGGCGATCAAAAAGATCACTAGCCTATATTTGAATGATCCAACAATGGTTGAAGTTCAAAGAAAAGGTAACTTGTCAGAACAAATCACTCAGCTTTACTTCACAGTAAAAGAAGATTTGAAATTAAAAGCGTTAACTCATTTGTTAGATGCTTTAAATGATTTCTACGGAATCATCTTCTGCGAAACTAAAATGAAGTGTGCGCAGATCGAACAAGAGTTAAATAAAAAAGGTTACCACGTTGAATCTCTTCACGGCGATAAGAGCCAAAAAGAGCGCGAGTGGACTCTTAAACGCTTCAAAAACAAAGATGTTAAAGTGATCGTGGCTACAGACGTAGCAGCACGTGGCCTTGATATTTCTGATTTAACTCACGTAGTGAATTACTCTCTTCCTTGGGATGCAGAATCGTATGTTCACCGTATCGGTCGTACTGGCCGCAATGGTAAAACAGGTTTCTCTTATACTTTATGTTCTCCTCGTGAATTGTCTTTATTAAAAACAGTTCAGCAGAAAACAAAAGCTAATTTAATCAAAGGCCACATTCCAACGTTAGCTGATGTATTAAATCACAAACTAAAAACAGCCAGTGAAATCGTTTTAGCTTTAAATGGTGGCTTAACTCCAACATTGAAAGAAAACTTCAAAGTTACTCCTGAATTCCAAGCATTGAATGAATTAACTAAAGAAGAGTTAATCTTTAAATTCTTGGCATCAAAAGTAGATGCTTCGGCTTCAGACTACGATATTCCATTTGATTTCTTGAATGGTCGTATTCCTCGCGAGATGGATCCTAATTTCAAAGCCGGTGGTTATGACAGTCGTGGTCCTCGTTCAGATTCACGCCCAAGTTTCATGCGCGGTGATCGTCGTCGAGAACGTTCAAACGCAGTTCATTTTGCTAAAGATCGTTTCGCTCAACGTGGTGAAGAAGCTCCAAGATCATTCCGCGACGATCGCGGTGGTGACCGTCCAGAACGCGCCGAACGCAGCGGCACAGAGCGCACTGAACGTAGTGAGCGCAGCGACAGAGGTAACTACAGCCGCCGTCCTCGCGCTGGTGGAACAACACCTCCACCACGCAACAGAACGGATGCAGCTCCTCCACAAAGACGAACACGAACTTTCGAATAAGTTAAAAAAAAGCCACCGCAAGGTGGCTTTTTCATTTCTAGATAGCAAAATCTAACGCATCGAATTCCAAAAAGGCAGCAGCTGACTTTTTGCTAATAGACTTTAAAGCCCTTCATGTTTAGTGGGTTTCCACCAGATGATAGGGCGTCCGAGGTTGGATCTACGGCTGTGGCGCCTTCTAAGCGTAGATCTATAGATCTGTCGTTTAGAATGGATCTTAGCAATAGAACTGCGCTGTAGACAGGTGAGTATTGGTTGTTGCCGATGCGGTCTTCAGCCAACGTGATGTCTTTTGATGTCACGCTCATCGCGATACTCATTTCATTGGTTGCTATGTCTGATGTGATTAGTGAGGGGAAGAATTCGCGGAATACGTATTCAGTGAATACTTTATCGCTCATTAATTGCTCCAGAGCTCTGAAACGATCTTTTGAGTCTTGCATTGAGTCTGCAAGCTTCACCAATCGGTAAAACATTTCGGTAATGTACTCAGTTTGGTTCTGCCCCCCGCCGTCTGAATAATCTGCCGGTAACGCCATTTTATTTTTCTCTGGATGATTCAAAATAAAATTAGAAAGCTTTGTATAAAGCTCGGCTTTTTCCATTTTCTCGAGTTCAAAAATAACTTGGCTAGATAATGTATAAACAAAAGAAATCCATGCATCACGTTGCTCAGTCTTAGGTACTAAATCTAATAATTTGTCGCGATCCGGAAAATTCGCAGGGATCGATCTATTCAAAGTGCCGCGGATATCGTTGAGTTTAGATACCGACATAACTTTGTCACGGTACTGAATACGTTTTACGAAATCTAAGAAGCCGTGAATATTTCTGTCCTTATCTGATTGGTATAGAGCATCCAAGTCCGTTTCGTATTCGTTTTCCCATCGACCAAACAAAAATGAATTCTCTGATTTCATCGCCGTGTTTAATAAGACGTAGTAGTTAAACTCCTCGGCTTTTTCTAACGACGCCACGTAAATTTCAGAATTTCCTTCAGTGTGCCTACTTCGCAGCAGATGGCTGATCTTTGGACCGAAGTTTAACGAGAATACATCAGACAACATCCGGCCTTTGAAAAAATGCTGAACGCGTTTTTTATAATTAGGAAGAGACGCATCCATACACGCAATTGTTTCTGCTCGCGATGCATTTCTTAAGAACGATGCCGATAGGGCTGCTTCTTCGATGTTAGGGTTAAACACTGCCATGAACTTGCCTGTGCGAACGTTAGAAAGAACTTCGTCGAATGCAGATTCGGGGCTTAAGCCCGCATTATCAATCGAGGCAATTCCTGTTGGAACTTGGAAATCACAACCACGGGGAACCGAAGTTTGCATCAATGTTGTATTGTTAAATCTAAAAAAATAATCAGCCACATGAGTTTCGATAGGGTATTTGTCGAAAAAGTTAAATGACTTTGAGATACTAATATCCAAATTAACTTCAAATAATTCTTTTAACCATCTTGGTAATAATTTGGAGCCCTTAAAGCTATAGAGCCAATTCAATCCCGCTCTCGCTTTCACGGTTCCGCGATTGATCGTTCCCATGAAACGCGCTCGCACATCATTGACGTTGTAACGATAGATATCAACCGTGAATAAACCTTGGAACAAATCATAACCTAAAATTGCTGATAAATTAGTACTATTAGCAATATCATTAAATTCTTTAGAGATCTCTAAATTTCCCATGACTTCAATACGAACGCCATCATCTACGTTAATTTTCTTAACCAAATCATCCGCATTTTTAGGAATGCGATCTAAACCGTATGGTTTTAAGTTTGATAAAGCGTCAGCTTTAGAATCGAACTCACGGAAAAAGGTTATTCTAACTTCTGAACCGAACGAGATCGTACTAGAGCCTTTCAAACCAATAACGTAAATATCTCTACGCATTTGTTTACCTTCGCGAAACGAAGGTTTTAATTCCAAGCGATAGTACGCATCGGCAGAGATTTGAAAGTTTTTAATATTCAATTCAATATCGGCAACATTGCTGCCCAGAATTTTTAGTTTGTTACCTTGAAGTCCAAAAACGGTAGAGAAGTTGTACCGATCAATCTCGCGACTGAAGCGACTTTTTAAGTCTGTGGTAATTACCGGCCACTGTTGATCTAACGAATTCGATATAACCGCGAATCGCTCTTGAAACTTTTGATCGTTCAAGACTTGATCCATTGAATTTTTATTTGCAAATACATTCACACGATCTAAATCAGCGGAACGATTTACAGGCGGCTTTTCTGCCGGCTGCGTACTTCGCGAATCTAATGCATAAACATTTAACGTTAATAGAAACAACCCCACCAATAATTTCATCACACACCCCTATGCGTAAATAGATGATGTGATCATATTAGAGTTAAAATACTAAAGTCAAAACTGTTCAATTATAGCTACGGGCGTTCGAGTTTCTTTACGAATTACTAACAAAGCATGGGGCTGACCTTCAAATACAGGGTTGCTAATATAGGTATAGTCATCTTTTGGGAAAACGGCTCCTAAAGCACCCGAAAGTGCCTTGAATTTTTCGGTTTCCGTCAGGTGACTCCATTGACTGCTGTCTCTACTTATAGAAAAACACGATAAACTTGTGCAATTCTTAACATCTGAGGTCGTCATCGAAATTTTTATGATCGCCGAGGACACATCAAAGTCACCTTCTGGAGAATGAATAGTTACCGGAGCCATTGAAGTACCCGGTCGAATCGCCACAAAGCGATCGCTTGGATCCAGCATTTGGCCACGTTCTGGGTATTTGGTTTCCATGTATTGACGAAGTACGCCCTCTACATGAGTCAAATACGTTTGCAAATTATTGTAAATCGCTCGCTGGTCAATACTCATGAAGCCCGCCGCTGTTGAATTGGCTGTATCGTACTTCTGCACAGCTCTTCGTATTTTATTTCGTCGATCCGTAAGAAGTGATAGCGGCACATCAATCTTGAAAGTTTTTGCATAGGCATCGGCAGACACAGCTTGATCTAATGCCTGAGTATAAGGAGCCGTCCCGTGACTTAACAACAAATCATCGATTCCAATCTTCTTTCCATTATAAAGATCCGGTAATGTTGCCACTTTGACTGAAATACCCGCTGCTTCTAATTGCTTCGCGATTAAATAAGAGGCCCTTTGACTGTCTGTCACTTCATCTAGACGAAGCAAAGCTTTGCCGATGGGATCTCTATCAAATAAAACAACTACTTCGGATGGCTGAGCTTTTACGATCTTGTCTAACATCGACGTGTAAAACTGGCCGATTCCAGGAACACCCAAATGAAAAACTCCTGTTGTTAGTTCGCCAATCGCACACTTGAACTCACCTTCGGTTAGAACGATACGTTTGCCTTTAACTTTGTTTAAATTCCAAGAATTATAAAATTCTTCGAACAAAGGTGCATCTTCAAACAAACTGCGATCTTTTGGCCAACTTAGGTATTTGGGTGATCCCGATCTAAGGTTTCTAGTGCGCCAGAATGCAATTTTGCTAGGATCATTTTCATCGTAAAAAGGAATTTTGATCGAATCATTGTAGTTCTCGCGATATGAGATACTTCCATGTTTATTAACGTACGGTTTCAGCCAACCCGCAGAGGCCATATCCGCATAGTCAAACCCGTGTTCTTTTCCAAACGATAACAAATCAACGGCTTCTGAAGAATAATAGACTAATCCAATTTTTTTCGCGGTTCCTACTGGCCAACCGCGCTTTTTTTCAAACTCAGCAACTTTCTCGAGCGCTACCGGTTGAGTTTCTAAATATTTAAATATAGCCGTGTTGATATCCAAAATAGCCGTTCTCATTTTTGTTGAGAAAGGTCGTCCAAAATAATGGGCACGAAAAACTTCCAGTTGTTCTTTGTTGAAAAATAAAAACCTCTTCGGCAAGCCATTGGCATCAAGCTCGATTCCTGGTATAACGCCTAAATTTTGCACCTTCTTGCTGCGTTGATTTTGATAACCAAACTCAACATTCGTCAGCGAAACGCCCTTTGGGAATTTAGAAATCACAACAAGCTCGGCATCCGCCAATAAGTCAGCATTTCGATTCAATGTAAAATAGGCAGGATCACCCTTTTGATTGCGTTGTCTGAAAAACAAAGTTTCCATTTCATAGCGCTTAAACGGACTTAGCATCGCTTGAATTTTCTTTTCGAATGCTGGCAATTCCCCTAGAACTTGCTCCACTTGCTTTGCCTGAGCTTCTTTAAATACTGAGTTTTGTGTTTCGGGTTTATTGAAGCGAGTAATTTTAGGTACTACATTGTAAACTTCGATACAGGCGTCAGAACCTGCGTAAGCATATCCTGAAAGTGAAAGAAAAAAGAATACCGTTGCGCGTTTAAGCATCGAACAAATGTATCAAATTTCGAATTTCATTTCACCTGTAGAGATTTAGTCAACCCGCCAATTTTCCGCATCAAAATCGTCTAACTAATGGCCAGAAAAAGAGGCGAAATCAAAACTAATGTAACTACGCGGCTACCGGCGTGCTCTTTAGGCTTTTCCTAACCAAAACCAAAGCCAACAATCCAAATACCGTGGCCACAAAATACGGAGCTCCCAAAAGCATGTATTCCCCCGATTGCGATCCCCAATTAAAGCTATGAGTGTAGATCAAGGGTGCTAGGATTGCTGTGACACTGCCTACAGAAACCAGTCCACCCTGTAGCTCGCCTTGAAAACGAACATCTACTTTTTTAGTCATTATGGATTGCAGGCACGGCATCGACAACCCCTGCAGAGCTGACGCCACCATAATTCCATACATCATCCACCCATACGGAGCGATTCCATAGAGCAAAAAACCAAACGCATTAAAGAAAATCCCAATGACTAGAGATTTTGACTCGCCCCACTTCGGAACTAATTTTGATGTTAACAACGACTGACTCATTCCGTAAATTAGTCCCACAAAACTAAGGGAAACGCCGACTTGAATAGAATTCCAGCCAAACTTAGATTCTGTGTACAAAGTCCAAATGCTAGGATGTACATTACCAGCAAGAAACAACAAAGCATACGTCAGTACAAACAAACTCATTCCTGGAATCTTCATTGTACTAACAATAGTCGTAAAGGGATTTAATTTTCTCCAGTTAACTACGCGACGATTTTCTTTTTTCAGAGACTCAGGCAAAATAAATAAACCGAATAAAAAATTTAAAATATTTAAAACGGCGGCTCCGTAAAAAGGCATTTGAGGACCAAAGTGTCCTAGTAAACCGCCAATGATTGGACCGGCAATAAAACCGATTCCAAAGGCTGCACCGATCATTCCAAAATTTGAAGAACGATTACTATCATCCGAAATATCAGCAATATAAGAATTAGCCACTGTCATACTTGCACCGGTAAGCCCAGCGATAATCCGCCCAAGGAAAAGTAAATTTAACGTTGGTGCAAGAGCCATAAAAATATAATCGATACCTGCGCCCAGCAAAGATCCCAGCAAAATGGGCCGACGACCAAACTGGTCAGATAAACCACCCAAAATAGGGGAAGCTACAAATTGCATAACGGCATAGACGGCGATAAAATAGCCGAAATTTTCGGTGACCTGTCCCGGGTCGGAAATAAATCGTCTAATAACATCGGGTAAAACCGGCATAATCAGACCAATACCAATCATGTCTAGCATTATAGTTGCGAAAATGAAGTATATGGATTTTTTAGATTTAGGTGCTGCGTTTGTCATCCACTTAGTATTGATGAACTCAAATATAAATTCAACTGCCAGATATTAGTTAGCGTAGACTTCGATACAGAGCGCATTCCCATTGTAACCAGGCAATTTTTTCGCCTCGACAGTCTTTGCAAGTTTTATGGCAACGGCTACAGCCTCGTTATATTCTTTTTCTATTAATTCTTCGGCTATTCGCGAACGAAAAAAGTCGGCCCATTGAAATTCTGCAAAAGGAATTTCAGTTTTATTAAAACCATCTTTCTGTCTGACTTTGCCGGCTAAAGAACGATAAGGGTCGTCTTTTAACCAAGTAATGTATCGAGGGAGTTGATATTCGCTAATTTTCTTTCCGTTATCTTTCAAATAGACCCAAGCCTTCTTTTTCATCTCGCTCCAAAATGCACGAATATTGAATGCAGAAAAATCGGCGACAATGTGAACATAGACTTGTTCATAACCGGCTTGAGCTGCGGCCATAGTAAAATGATGGTGATCAATCAAATAAATTTGGCCATCTGGCCCTAGCACTATCGGTACTGAGTTCCGCTGAAAATACTCATCGCGATCTTTGTGGGATTTAAAGCTTTCTATCTTATTTTTTTTACGTTTTACTTCCCGAAGACCAACAGTTGCTTGAGTTGGATGAAGATCGGCGATATTAAGACTACGTAGATTTGCGTGCAAGGCACCACTACTAGAGTAGCCATTGAAGGAAAGTAGAAGCAATGTGAGTACTAGCTGAAACCAATTCATTCAGACTAAAACAATGCAATCTAATGGCCCTGTCTCAATCTGAGAAAAGCCACTAGTTTCAATGTCATTGATTTCTATTTTTTGATGGACTCTGTTTTTACTTTGCCTTTATTGTCACCTTTTACAGGTTCCACGTCGGCCGATGTTTTCTTTTGAGCCGCTAATTGGTTCACAAAGTTATCGTACACATTGGCATCTTGATTGGCAGGACCAAATGCTGATTCCAATTTTCTTTGAGGCTGACCATTAGCTTTAAGTTCTTTTTGCTTAATAGAAATACGAACAAAACCAATTTTCTTTTCAGATGCAGGATCGCCTTTAGTATTTACAACACTGGTCGTGCCATTGATATCAACAGTTGTACTTTCCAAACTAGCTTTTACTTTATTAGATACTAAATCTAAACGAGCTTGTGCTATATTCGCCGCACTTTTTTCCTGCGCGTCTAGTAATGTGCCTGTCGTAACCACTGATTTTAAATCGATTTTTGCATCTTCTAAACCTGTAGTAACACCTTTAATTTTATCCATAACTTCGATAAATCGAGCACTTGGTTGAGCCGTACTTTTATCAAATAAAATGGTCTCTGGAATATCAAATTCGAAACCAGTTTGATCAATCTTAACATTTTGAGCATCTTCCGCTAATGAATCTGCTAAAAATCCAGCTACGACACTGGCAGAACCCATGTCCAATAAATTGGGAGTCTTATCCATTGGTTCCATGAATGATTCAAACGCTTGCAAAGGTTCATTCACTAAATCCAAAAATAATTTTTCAAGAGTGATCGTCGCACCGTAATTTTTAAAGTTGTACTCTATAACTGAAGGAGTTGAAAAATAGTCCGATATCGCTTTCTTTGTATCTTCTGATTGACCCAATAGCCACATAACCAGGAAGAACGCCATCATCGCGGTCATGAAGTCGGCAAGCGCCACCTTCCACGAGCCGCCATGGTGGCCGGCTCCGACCACAATGACTTTTTTAATTACGATCATTGGTTTTTCTTTAGCCATTTACTACGCTGCTTTCTTGATGTCTTTAGTCGCTTTGTCCATTTCTTCGAACGTTGGTCTTTCTTCAGGCATGATTCCACGGCGAGCAAACTCTACGCACACTAAGGGAGGGGCGCCTCGCTGTAAGCTAATCATAGCTGCTTTAATACATCCTAAATATCTTCCTTCAGATTCGATATCAGCGGCCATTTTAGATGCCACTGGACCGATCATCCCGTAAGCACCGAAAACCCCTAACATCGTTCCAACAAGGGCGTTACCGATTAATCTACCGATAACTTCAGTACCTTCAGTTAAATGTCCCATGGTTTTAACGATACCCAAAACGGCGGCAACGATCCCTAGTCCAGGGAACCCATCAGCTACAGCTTGGACCGCGTGCTGAGCCATATGCTCTTCTGCGTGAATCGCTTTAATATCGCCATCTAATAAATCATCTACGTCATACGGAGATAACTCGGCTGATAATGTAATCTTCATCGTGTCGCACAGAAAATGTACGGCATGATGATTCTTCATAAAATTGGGATAGGCTTTAAAGATGTCACTCTTTGCAGGATCTTCGATATGTTTCTCGATACCTTGAGGACCCTCTTTACGAAACACCTGAAATATCTGAAACAACAATTGCAAAAGTTCTAAATAATCTTTTTTCTGAGGACCTTTTGCTGTCATCGCGTGCATACCAAGTTTGAATCCCGCTTTGATAATCTTCATTGGATTCGCGATGATATACGCTCCTAGTGCGGCTCCCCCGATGATCATCAATTCGAGTGGCGCGGCGCTTATGATAACACTTAAATGTCCACCGGCTAATATAAAGCCGCCGAACACCATTGCGAAAACAACTATAACACCTACAAATCCCATATTTTACCTCGCCTGTTTAATCGGTGCCTGCTGTAAAATATTGAGTCTAAGGCGAACAAAGATTGAATTTTCCGGACCTTGGTCTGAAAACGGTCTCAACGTTTCTTCAGAACTAAGCTATACTACTAAAAAACCGATAGGATATTTGATGAGCAACACTCGACTGACTACCACACTACTGGGATTTTTCGCTCTGGCATCTAGCCTTTGGGGCATGGACCTTACCCAAGCACAAGAAAGTGCCAAAGATCCACTCAGTATACAAATTGCCGCCAGTCCATCTGAAATCAAACCTAAAAATGAATACTCTGTTCAATTAAATTTGCAACTTCCTAAAGGCTTTCACGCTTATGAAGACCAATTCAAAATTACCGTTCTAGAGCCCTCAGGAATTATTGCAAAAACAATCACATTAAATCCATTAAAAAAATGGTTCGACAAATTTTCAAAAAAAGATCGCACCGGTGTAGAAGGTAATTCGTCCATGACGATACTTCTAGAAACGCCTGATCGATTTGTTGATGATAACGGCAAGCTCGTGTTCGAACTGACATACCAAGCTTGTTCGGATTCTTTTTGTTTGTTTCCAAAAAGCAAAGATATTTCCATGCCCGTCACGTTCACTGGCAAAGAAAAAGCGACACTCGCTAATATGCCAAAAGACATTTCTCTATTTTCTGCAGAAGGATTTAGGTACTTCTTGGGCCAAAGTTTATGGCTCGCTTTGCTATTAGCATTCTTGGCTGGCATCGTGACAAGTTTCACGCCCTGTATTTTTCCTATGATTCCTATCACCCTCGCAATATTAAATAACCATTCCGAAAAGCGCAGTCGTCTGACAAATTTTTTAATTAGCGTTGTTTACGTTCATGGTATCGCAACGACTTATTCTGTTTTGGGTTTGCTCGCCGCACAGTCTGGGATGTTGTTTGGCTCGATTTTATCCAATCCCTATGTTTTATCTTTCATCTGCGGATTGTTTTTCCTGATGGCGCTGTCGATGTACGGTGCATTCGATTTGCAAATGCCTAGCTATATTACGCAACGGTTTGGCCAAGGTCCAAAACAAAAAGGCTACCTTGGTGCCTATCTCTCAGGTTTATTTGCCGGTATCGTAGCAAGTCCGTGCGTGGGGCCAGTGCTTGTTTCTATTTTGACTTATGTATCAACCCAGCAAAGTTCAGTATTTGGTTTCTTTTTACTATTTACCTATGCAATGGGCATGGGCCTAATTTTTATCATCTTGGGATCCTCAACCGAACTTTTGCGCAAGCTACCACGCTCAGGTCCTTGGATGGAAATAACGAAAGTGATTCTAGGAACATTGATGTTAGTAGGATTCTTTTACTATTTCGAATTATTAGTTCCCATGCGAGTTTTCCAAAGCGTTCTTGGTACGGCACTCGTTACCTTAGCTAGTTTGCATGGTGCATTCTTAAAACCATCCAGCAAGAAACGCGATTTAGTTCGTAAAGGTTTTATGCAAGCCGTTTTGATTTTGGGTTTTGCATTTTTCGTGATGGGGATCACCGGGCTGGATGGGAAATCAGGACCTGGTTTCGAGTTCCAGGACGTGAAATTTAATAAAGACAACTTATGGAAACCATTTACGGAGTCCGCACTTGAACAAGCCAAGTTAGATAAGAAAACGGTGATTGTAGATTTCTTTGCAGACTGGTGTGCCGCCTGCTGGGAACTAGAAGAAAAAGTGTTCACGACTGCTGAATTCAGAGAACGCTCAAAAAATATAGTTCTACTAAAAATGGACGCAACAAAAGACTCTACGTCGCTGAATGAGTTAAAGAAAAAATACAAAATCGTCGGTCTTCCAACGATTTTATTTTTCGATTCTAGCGGCACTTGGATAAAAGCAAAAACACTGACCGAGTTTGAAAACAAAGATAAATTCTTTAAGCGAATGGAAGAAATTAGATAGCCCGCTATCTCATCTTGCTCTAATTTATTGCCCGGAAAACGTTAAGCGGCTTTTTTGTCGCCATTAACAATTTTGTCCAGACTATCCGTCAGTTGGTAGGTGCTTTGGATGAGTTCCGAGATATCGTTTGTATTTTCGCTAACACTTTGGGCATTCGTGGCATTGGTTTGCGTAGATTGATCAATTTCATTCATCGCCCGAGAGATCTGCTCTACACCAGTGCTTTGTTCAGTTCCTGCCACAGAAATTTCAGAATTCAATACAGACACTGTATTTACAAACTGACTGATGCGTGTCAGAACTTTACTGCTTTGCTCGGCAATTCCGACACTTTTTTCAATCGCAGATGCAGATTCCTTAACCAGAGACGTGATATCTTTAGCAGATACAGAGCTTTTTTGAGCCAAATTTCGAACTGCTTCTGCAACCACAGCGAAACCTCGGCCTTGCTCACCCGCGCGAGCCGCTTCTACAGCAGCATTCAGAGCCAGTAAGTTTGTCTGAAATGCGATATCATCTATGACTGTCGAAATATCATCAATGCGTTTTGAAAATGCTTGAATCTCTGCTATCGATCGCAACAATTGAATCATTTGTTGTTCGCCTTCATTTGATGCCGTTGTCATCTGTCCAGATAGCTCCGCTGCTTTTTTTGCATTATCAGAGTTCAACTTAAACATAGAAGTTACTTCTTCTAATGAAGCCACAGTCTCCTGCAAGAAAGCGGCATTACGTGTTGATGACTCTGACAAACTACCACCAATTGTCTTCAAGCTATCTACGGAGGTGTTGATACTTTTTCCAGCGGTATTTAAGGAGACCGAAATATCGGAAATCATTTTTGTAATTCGATTGGTGTAGACCAATGAGTACGATAACACGATAAAAAATACTAAACTAAACAAACCCCATATTCGATATTTAAAAGCGGCTACTTCATTTCGGATATCATCTATATAAACACCCGTCCCGACAACCCAGTCCCAGTTTTTAAAAAGTGCGACGTAAGACATTTTTTCGATAGGCTTGGCTTCCCCTGCCCGCGGCCACATGTAAAACACAACACCCTGTCCAGTCTCTGCAATGACTTTATTCATGACTTTAAACAGAAGTGTTCCATTAGGATCGGCTAACTGTGAAATATCTTTGTTTTCAAGTTCAGGTTTAAATGGATGCATGATCATTTTTAAATCCAAACCATGAATCCAAAAGTATTCTTTTTCACTATAGCGAAGATTTCTGACCATCTGCAAAGCCTGTTGTTTACCTTCCTCGGGCGTAATTTTCTTTGCTGTGATTTGATCGTCCCATTGTTTCAAAGTCCCCAGTGCGACCTCGACGGACATTTTAAGAGCATCCTTTTTCCCATTAACAATTTTTTCTTCAACAAGTGGAATGAAATAGAATTGAAGAAGCGCTACAAATGGAATGAAGAACAAAAGTAGAATTAGAATGATCTTCTTTTTTAACGTATCAAATTTAAACACGATATTACCTCGATAGACTATGTATCGAGTGTTTTATAAAAAAAATAAGTGAAATTACTTTTGCCACTTAAAAGCATCTAGGAAGATGCTACGGCTCAAATTGAAGCTTGATGCGCCCCGCAGAATTCTCATTTTGTATAAACGCAGGGCTTTTAGTTGCTGAAGAAAGATCTGTATCTAACACAAAGTAGTCAGGAACAAATCGGACATAACGATAGAACCGACTCACATCTTGAAACTCTTTACGCTCACTTTGAATTTTCACCTGAGTAGAATCATAAAATCGCATACCTGAACTATAAATTTCAGTCCCTGCGATCAAACCGATCCCCATAATTTGCGCGATACCTTCTGTGGCACCGCCCGAAACTCCGGATTGGGCCAGCAAATAGATTCCTCCGCCAACAATTGCAACACCAACAGTAATTCCCGTCGCCAATACGACGCCAGTCGCAACACTCGTGATCAGATTCAAAGACTGATATTCAAGTTCGCTCTTAAACATTCGAGACATATATTTTGATTTTTGAATTGTCTCTTTAAACGACTCATTCCGAACTAGATTTTCTGAATGCCAAGGCTTGGATGAAAAAACAATTCGTGAACTACCGGTCTTCTGCACAGGAACATCTTTCTGAAGAATATCTGATTTAAACTGAATCGCCTTAAATCCACTGATCTTGTCAGAAAAGGAACTCGAATCACTGTCTGGATTAAAACCAGTCCCTTTAAATAGTAAATTCCAATTTAGCGGTTTTGTTTCGTATTGATTGGCTCCATTGAAACCACCCATCGCTTCGGCTTTCCGAAGATCGACGATCGCATTTTCTTTTTCTCCGCACATCGCCCATAACGAGGCCGACAAAATACGAATACCTGCATTATCATAAAATGGTTTTCCGCTCATATCGACCCGGGCAAACAATTCTGAAATACGTTTGGCTTCTACGCGAGCGCTAGCGATTTGATTTCTTTTAACGAACGTTAGGCCCAGCAAGTAATGCATCCAAAAGATCTCGTGGTTGGCTGGATAATAACCTTCATCTGTTTTAATAAAAAACAATTGGCCGATTTCGTTCGACACCGATAATTTTTCATTGCGTTCGATTTCGCGTGATTCACGCAATAGCTGTGTAAACTCAGGAGTCTCTTTAGAATCTTTGGTGATGACATCAACATCATCAATCAGCTGCAGATAAACTTTTTCAAGCAGAGGGATGAAATGACTTTCTTCTTTCTTGGGAAAACGATTCAGCGCTAATTTGCGATTATCCGTTTTTAGAGCTTCGACTGCTGGTGCGTATTCTTTTTTCTCGATGATTTGTCCCGTCGTACATCCGACTAAAAACAAACCTAAAATAAAAAGCCATCCCTGCTGTTTCAATTTTCTATAAACGCTTTAAGCGTCCGATTTCAGCTTTCAATTCTTTTAATGACGTCACGGCTTCAACGTAGTCTTGTTCTTTTTGCATCAATAGTTTTTGCATTTGATTCAAACGAACTTCATAGCCTTTTAATAAATTATTGTGACGATCAACGATATCTTGAACTTTTTGATCGTACTTTTTTTGCTCATTCATTTTTTGTAGCAACAATGCAAATTTTTCGGAGATGTCGTTAGCCATTTGATTTTGCTGTGCTTCTAAACGTTGCAGCGATAGGTTGTATCGATCTGTACGTAATTTAGATGCTTTCTGGATTTCCATGATTTCCATCTTCACATCAGCCAGCTCATTTTGATTGCCCGAAATTTCTGGTGTCGGAACACTGGTTAATGCCAGTTTTTCTTGATCTTGAGCAAAGTTCCAATTTGCGGGAGGAGTATGATTAAATACTGGTTTCGCGGGCATGCCAGCGTTGATATCAAAGAATGTGTAATTCAGCTCTTTTTTCATAAAGCCTCCTGAAGTAAATATATAGAAGATAATGCTAGACTAATCACTAAAAAATTCCTATTTTATTCTTATGTTGAAAGTTGCCTATTTAATCAAGTTTTTAACCGAAATCAATCCACACACGTCACCTACGCGTTTGGCTTTGTATAACTATTTAAAAGCCTTTCACTCTCCAGAAGAAGAACTTTCCGATGGATTAATCAGCGAATTCTTTTACCAATGCCTTGAATACTCGCACTGGTACTCGAATCGCGGGCATCTGAGCCATGAAATTCAAATTTTATTAAAAAACTTTAACGACTTTTATCAGAATCACTTTGATCTATCGAAGATTACTTTTCCAGATCAAATTCAGATTATCGAAGTAGAATCTCCTAAATCTGTTGAGGAAATTCTGACTCGATACATCCGCGCTCGTTATGTGAAAGAAGTAAAATTCAAAATCTTTACGGAACAGAAAAAATGGTTCGCCTTTATTTTGAAAGACGGCAGTGGCATCGACGTTCTTCAGTTAGATCGCAAGTTCACTATCCGTAATGGCGTTCTAGAGCCACTCCGTACTCAGCTTAAAATTTCTTTTGATTCATCGATGGAACTTGATTCTCAGTTTGTCCACACTCTGGAAGTCAGCGCCCATCATTTGATGCAGTTTACGATCAAAGGTGGACTTATTACGGGCGCCCTGACTCGCGGATATATGTTTCAGAAGTCTCAGGACATCCAAAACGCCAAATTGCACGACATCCCAAAGCTATTCTGGCCGGTTAAGCGCATAGAGCAGTTCTTTGTGTCGAGAAGCACAGACCCGTTCTACGGTGATATCGTGAAGAAGCTAGAGGATATTACCCTTGGCTTCTGGGAAAAAAATTCAGAATCTTGGCAGAATTATATTACTATTTTACTCTCTCAATCCGAATCCGCTCTGGAAAACGTGTATGTAGGTGACAAGCGCCTAGAGGACTTGATAAGAAAAGTCCGTCACTTACTTGTGACGACACAAAACGATCCAGCAAAGAGCGGCGAACCATGGCAGAAAAATCAAATAAAACCACAGCTAAATCCACAGTTAAGCACCAAGATAACTCGGGAACTGTAAGACTTAACAAATTCTTAGCCGATTCTGGCATTTGTTCCCGCAGGGCCGCCGATGGAATCATCGCTGACGGTCGCGTCCTAGTTAACGGCAAAAAGGTGTTCGAGTTAGGTATCAAAGTAAACCCTACTGAAGATCGCATCACTGTTGACCGCAAGCCGATCAAACAAGATCACGACAAAGTATACTTAATGCTTCACAAACCTAAGGGCATCCTAACAACAATGGAAGATGAATTAGGTCGCCCGACGGTGGCTCAATACCTAGGTGCTATCTCTAAACGTGTATTTCCAGTGGGCCGACTGGATTGGGATTCTGAAGGATTATTACTATTCACTAACGATGGCGAATTCGCAAATAAAGTGATGCAGCCAAAGAACGATATCACAAAAACATATTTAGTAAAAATTGATGGCCAACCTGACGACAGAAATCTGAATCGTCTGCGCATGGGTGTCTCTATTCCTGGTGGCCGCGTACGCGCCCTTCACGTAGAGAAAATCAGTCGCAAAGAAGGCTCTAAACAATATAACTGGATCAAAATTGTAATCAACGAAGGTAAAAATCGTCAGATCCGTTTCATGTTTGAAAAAATCGGCTATGACGTGATGAAACTTCAACGCGTGGCAATCGGTCAGTTGAAAATTGGTAAACTTGATCGTGGTGAGCTAACTTACCTTGATGAAACCGACCTTAAAAAAGTTTTCATCAAAGACTTACCCACAGATATGAAACCAAGAATAAATGCCAAACCGAATGTTAAAGGGAAACCGGCGAAACCCGTTCCTGGTAAGCATGTCGGCAAGCGCGCGTTTAAAGCGACACACAAGCAAAACCGTGACTTTAATAAGTTGTTTAACGAGAAATAAGCTCTAAAGTCGTATTGTAACAATTGGTGTAAAAAAAAATGACAGATGAAATTTTCTCAAGGTCTGATATTCTTCGAGCCTAAAAATGAATGGGCGGGGAATTTTTATGAGTAAAAAGCGAATCTTAGAAAACATGCTATTTCTTCTTTTTTCGATCACGCTAATTTCGTGCGGCGGATCTAGCGGAGAGGCGCCCAATTCTACTGATTCGAATCCGAAATCTCCTCCAAGTGAGACTTCCAAAGACAAACAGTCTTCCGATACATTGACGTTGCCTGAATCAGAAATTGAATTTGATACTGCTCTAATGGCGGATCGAAACTCGTTTGAAAGTTCTGATGATACCAAATCATCTGTGGAAAAAACTTTTTCTATTCACCCAAAGGCCGATGGCCAACTTAATATTAGAGTCAATTTTCAGACACTTGACGGAAGGCTTCCTGTCCCACTTTACTCCTTTATTTTTCTTGATCGAAATGATCAGTCGGTGCCTTGGAAAACTGGGCCAACAGGTGAGATTTATATTTCAGTCAAAGGTTCGGAAGTTTACCGATTTAAAATTACTTTGATGTCAAAACAAATGAAAGTCACTTTTAAACCCAGCCTGGACTTGGCACCGAGTGCACAAGGAAATGTTCAGCCTTTGCCACTTCAATCCGGCAACTTGGAAGTTCCGAAAAAATTCTCGTGCATTGCGAACGAACAATTCGGTGGCAGCTATTCCGTGAATATTTCAACAGAATTGACCTCGACGCCGCTTGTGGGCCTAAAATCGACTGAGTCTGATCTAACATTTAAAATTGGACGCCAATTTGTCGGCGGCGAAAAAATAGATCCGGCGATGGACTACAAATGCGAGAACAAAATCGAGCATACCGGAAAGAAATATAGCCTCGAATATATTTGCCGATTTTATATTACTGATGTTGACGGTTCGAAAAAAGAAACTCATCGCAGATTAAGTCGATTTCATATTTATGACTCAGGAAATGGACAGGTTTGTAAATTTCTCAGCTCAAATGGATCAAGATGTTGGGAGTTGGCAAAATGCAAATAGCTAATAGTTGTAAGTGAAACGATTTAGGGTTCGGGATAAAAACCAGAGGTGGATTAACCTCTGACATCACGAATAGCAGGATTAAACTTCTTGTTAGACCTCTTCTCAGGCGCCAGCAAAGGGCTACAGAGAGTCAGGAATAAAAACCGCCTTGCTGTTTTCGCTTTCCATGGCTGCAGCTCTGGCCATTTCAAAATCGGCCGTGAGCATCACGGAAATTGCAGAACAAAGGAACATGTTGATGATCATTGCATCGGTTGAGGCAAGACAATACCGACCCATCAACTGGACAGTATCGTCCCAATCTGGATTTTTTATGACAAATGGAGAAGTGTCTTCCGCTCGGGTCTTAAGCTCCACGATTCTGAATTCTTGCACTGCCTTATCCCATACTGGTAAGAGCTGCGGCGCAAATAGATCTTGGCAGAAAATATCCCAAGCATTCCGGCCCGCTATTGAAACAGCTCTGAGTGATTTTGAGTAACTATCAATTTGTTGTTTTTGAAGGCCTGTTGGTTTTTCTTCGTCAGCTTTCTTTTGATGCGAAGTTTTATGAGATTTGAGTTTCATCTCAAGAGCTGGTGGAAGCATTTTGCCGTAGATTTCGTAAAAAACGACAAGTGAGTCAGCGACAAGCACTCGCCGCTGTTTTTCCAAAAACTCATGCTTCACGCTCACATTTGTAAAAACAGGAATATTTCGCTTCGAAAGTTCATCGAAAGGTTTTTCACACTCTTCATTGTATTTATCTGGAGTGTAACTGGCTGCAAAAAGGACGCTAGTATCCACTAAGCATCCTTTTATCTTTGATTTGTCTTTATCAAGAAATGATTTTAATTCTGAAAACCCCCGAATTTTCATTTAAAGATCCAAATCCTGACGTTTTCTAGTACGCGGGGATGCCACCTGTTCGTTTTTCTTGGGCCTTAACTGCTCAGCCTTTTTTTTGGCCTTGGCGATAGTTTCTTCCCGAAGCTTTCGAGTGAATTCTCTCATATTTTTAACTGCGTCCTTTTTCGGTCCCTTTAATTCTGTGCTCATAAACTTCCTCTATTCGTTAAGGTAGTTATAACATGGTTTTTGAGTCTTGCAAGATACTGAAAATACCTAGGTATTTCAAATACTCAGTTTTCATAGATCGGGATTTAATAGTAAATCCATTAAATTTGGTCGAGGGCATTGCGAGTCAATTCGTCTAAAGTTGAACTATTTACCTGTCTAAATATAAACAGCGGCTTAAAGAGCCGCTGTTTACTATGGTCCACCTAAAACCAAATTAGGAGACCTATATGAAAGCAATTCTAGCTACGTTACTAGTGATTTCGAGCCTGTCGGCATTCGCAACAATCAAAGTCGATAAAGAATTAAATGCAAAAATCTCAGTCGCTTCTAAACTAGTGAGAGCAGCCAGCAAACAAAGTAAATCCGTGATCGAAGTAACTTCAGCAAAACGCAAACCAGGTGGAATTATTGTAGTTAACTTAACTGAAACTTACGAAACACCAGATTCAGGAGTTATGTGCACAAAAAGCATTGAATTTTCTAAAAATGCAGAAGATAGACATTTAGAAGTCATCAAAATCATCGATGGTCTTTGCTTCTCTTAAATCACGGAGTTTATATGAAAAATATTTTATTTAGTTTATCACTTATCGCTTTTTCAACAATTGCACTTGCACAGACTACTGGGCCGAAAGTAGCCGTAGTCGATAAGTTAGCGACACGTTTGAAAATTCACGCGGAATTACCTCAAGCTAGTGTACTTCCCCCATTTGCTAACCCCGCAACGGTTACGTTAGAGGACGTCAAGGTGTCTGAAGCAGGCGCACTTTTTCAATATCAAGTTGTACTGAATACATATGTTCAGTCCCATACATGTGATATTGGCAAAATCGAATCCGTAAGCTTGATCATCGAGCGCACGAATGAAGGCAAAACACTTCATGCGATCGGCACAGGTCCCGAGCGTACAGGCGGCTGCCCCGAGTTTTACTCAATGGCGCCAACTAAAATAGTATTCACTTCCGGAATCTATTTCGACGAAGAAGATAAAACAACTCAGTCAGAAAGCTACGTGATCGACAACAGCGGTGTTAAAATCGTGATCACAGCGGTTAAAGGCGGCGGTGTTAGCGCAAAACTAGAAAAAATGGCAGCAGCCAAACCCTAAGGTCCGGCAATAAGATAGGGAACTAAATGAAATCTAGTCCTAGGTTCTGTGAAGTCTAAAAATGAGACTCCGATAGAGCTAGTATGAAATGGATTTTAGTTCTGGCCTTACTAGCAATGCACTCTTTAGCTTCGGCCGATGAAATTTCAATATTTGAAGTACGCAGAAACATCCCGTTATCTGACACGGACCCTGTTTATAAGGACTTCTATGTTAAGAATGGCGACGGCGCCAAGCTTAAGAAGAATCAAGTTTACACCGTTACCCGCAAAGTTACGTTGAGAGATGCTTCTGGTTCGCAAGTGATGGGTGAAATCCAGTCCCCCGTTGGCCAACTCAAAATTATCGCTGTCTATGGCAAAATAGCTGTGGCCCGCGAAGTGAAAGTCTTCACTCGTGAAGAACTTCCTATGCTAGATAATCCATGGTTTATGATTGGCGATTCTCTAGAAACAAACTAATTGCTTTCTACGCCCGTCCACCACCCCTACCCTGTAATCTGTAACTAGTGAACAGCACTTAAGAAAAACGTTTTTGACCGCGTTGTGGGAAGCTGCTACTTGTTGTGCCATATGACGACAACGACAACTGCCACGGCAACAACGTATTTTAAAATCAAATTAACAAACATTAGCTCTGATACAGAATCAACTGTAACCAAGCACTGCTTTGACTGCGGCGCTCTGGGCGTATCAGAAGCTTTAAATTTTTCACAACCAAGTTTAGTTTATGAACCTAAAGTTTTGTATCAAAAAAACTTTTCTGTGGATGTGTTTTTCAACGAACGCCCGGGTTGCGATTTTTTTGATGGTCTTACAGAAATGGCTCCGCATATTGATTGGGAAATTACTGAAGAAGAAACTAAAGATTGGTTAGAAGAATGGAAAAAAGGTTTCAAGGCATTTAAACTTGTCGATAAATATTGGGTTGTACCTAGCTGGGAACCCGTTCCTGCAGACTGCCCGGTGCCTATATTCATCGACCCTGGAATGGCATTTGGTACTGGCACACACGCGACGACTCAAATGGCGTCCTACTTAATCGTTAAATACGGAAAACAGCAATCTAACTTAAACACACAAACATTACTTGATGTCGGCACAGGCACAGGGATTCTTGGAATTCTAGCTCGTCATCAAGGTTTCGCTAGCGTCAAAGGTTTAGAAGTAGATCAAGAAGCTATTCGCGTTGCGGGTGAAAACGTTGCGATTAATAAGACTACTCATTTTGAAGTTTCTGGAACTCCGATAGAAGATATACGTGAAAACTATGATCTAGTCGTTGCTAACATCATCGACGGCGTTTTGGTAAAAATTAGAACTAGCCTTGTGAAATGTATGAAAGCTAATGGTTCTATGATCCTAACTGGGATCTTAAAAGAACACGAAGCTTACTTCCTTACTGATTTTATCGAAGATCAAAATTTGAAAATTGAAATGCGATTAGAAAAAGACGACTGGGTCGGCTTCTGGGTAAAGCATGCGTAGATACTGGCTCGACATCAATTTACAAGTTGGTGAACAGCTAGTTATCGATAAAGATCTGTTTCATCACATCTTCGATGTATGCCGAGTCGGCAAAGATCAACATTTTGAATTAATCAATTCCTCCGGCCAAGGGTTTTTAGTTCACGTCGATACCGTTGAAAAAAAACGCGCTAGTGTTACCGTAGTTGAAGTTAGAAAAATTCCAGAATTAAAACATCCTCATATTCATATGTTCATGTCGATGCCAAAATTCTCTACGCTTGAATCTGTTATGGAAAAAGCCGTGGAAATGGGTGTTCATTCCATCCACCCCTTCTATTCCGAATACTCGTTTGTTAAAAGTATGCAGGACAAGGATTTAGCCCACAAACAAGAGCGCTGGCAAAAAATTATCGTTTCAGCGACTCAGCAGTCAGGCCGCGGGGAACTGATGCGCCTTGAAAAACCATTCGCTTGGAAAGACTTCTCACAGAAAATTAACCAGTTAGCGATCGATCAGTGTCTATTCTTTTATGAGGGAGAATCAGCCCTCAATGCGAAGCAAGCTATCGCCAAATTTAAGGAAGAACAGAAACACAAACCGATCAAAAACATAGGATTAGTCATTGGCAGTGAAGGCGGATTTTCCACCAATGAAATCAATGGTTTAGAGAGCCTTGGCTTAAGTCCTGTCACTTTAGGAGCTCAAGTTCTGAGGGTCGAAACGGCTTGCCTTACTGGACTGTCCATCCTAAAGTATGAATTTGATCTTATGGAGGCCTGATGAACAATGAAGTAGATCCCTTCGAAGAATTTGAATTCAAACCCATTACGGATGGTCTAGGTTTCCACAGAAACCAGAAGCCTCTTAATGAAAAAGCAGCGCCTTTGAATGATCAAAGATCTTCAACGACTCAATCGTCGTCTAAACAGACTAAGTCTGTAGCTAGTAAGTCTTTTACAAGTGACTCTGTGGCGACTATGTTTTCAACGCCACTACCGAATAAAAAATCAAGTACGTCTGCTACAAATACTACATCCAACACATCGGATATTGATATCTATCAAACACGTGCATCGCTGGCTCAGGGTCAAACTCACGATATCGTGGACGAGATTTTGAAAAACATCGAAACGTCGAAACAAAAAGCGAATCAGCAATTCGAGATTCCAAAAAATCAAGTTACGAAAATTATCACATCTAAAGCAGAACCGGTTTACAAAGCCTCAGGTCCCCTAGCAACGGCGATGTTTTTAGATTTAATGTTAGTGGTAGCCTCAAGTTTGCTATTCTTAGTCGCTCTGCTAGCGATTACTAAAATCGATTTATTGCAAAATATCAGAAACCCAGATGATCAAGGCTCCGTGTACATTTCATTGTTCCTATTATTCTGCAGTGTTGGTTTTATTTACTACGTTACGTTCCGCTCTTTCCTTG
>CAZCHT010000028.1:0-36665 GCA_964498705.1 uncultured Bdellovibrio sp.
TTAAAATCGGCGCGGTAAATCCAATCTTGGTACAAGGTAACGTAGATGCTACTGAAAAAGTAACTGACTTAGCTATCTCTGGCGACGGTTACTACAAAGTAAAAGGTAGCGATGGCGAATCATTCACTCGTGATGGTTCATTCCACTTTGATAGAGAAGGTTACCTAGTTACAAACGATAATCAAAAAGTACAAGGTTTCATGACCGATGAAAAAGGTAACATCCTAAATAAAATGGCTGATATCAAATTCCCTCGTGCATTGATTCCAGCAAAAGGTTCACAAGAATTGAAACTAGATTTGAATTTAGATTCTCGTGTTGAACCAACAAAAAAATTCGACGTTAATGATCCTTACTCAACATCACATTACTCAACTGGTGTAGAGATGTACGATTCACAGGGAAATAAACATTTAGTTCAGTTCTTCTTTAATAAAGTAGCTGACCGTAAGTGGGAATATAAAGGTCTTTGTGATGGAAAAGAAGTTACTGGCGGAGAAGAAGGCAAAATGGCTTCTGTAGTTTCTGGTTCACTAGAATTCACTGTGGACGGTAAATTAGACAAACAAGAAGTAACAGATTCGGCATTCAATTTTATGGGTGGTGCATTACAAAATCAAAAAATCAAAATGAACTTTGGTGACGATATTTCATCAGGCGGTAAAGGTTTAGATGGAACTAAACAATACGGTAAAGGTTCTGATTTGATCTCTTGGCATCAAGATGGCGCGGCTGCAGGTACGATCACGGGATTGTCATTCAATGACGAAGGTGTTTTGACCGCAGTTTACTCGAATGGTCAAGCGGCTGACTTAGCTCAGATCTCTTTGGCGAAATTCGAAAATCCAGAAGCGTTATTCAAAGTTGGTAACAATCGTTTGAAAGAATCCAGAGATTCTGGCGGAGCATCAATGGGTGCGCCGGGTTCGTCAGGCCGCGGTAAAATCTACGCGAAATCATTAGAGCGTTCAACGGTCGACTTAGCGACCGAGTTCGTAAATATGATTCAAAATCAACGTGGTTTCCAAGCCAATGCGAAGACAATTACAACGACGGATGAGTTACTAAACGAAATCATCCAACTTAAGAGATAATTAGTTTAATAAAATAAAAAACCCAGTTTTTTTATATTAATACCCAGCCCTGATGCGAAGTAGAGAGCGCATCGGGGCATTTTTTTTGGGGAAATTAGTCTTAGCTTCCGGAAATAATTTTTCTTAAACCGGTTACTTGATTTTTTAACGACTGAGCTTCCGTTGAAAGCTGTTGCGCGGAAGCCGCAGATTCTTCAGCTGAACCAGCGTTCATTTGCGTTGCCTGGTCTAGCTGATTCATGGCTTCGGTAATTTGCACTAAACCCACCGATTGCTCCTTGCTCGCTCCCGAAATTTCCGCATTTAGGGACGTCATTTTTTTTATAGAGGCTACAATTTTATTCAGAGCATCTTCACTGCGTTTCGCTGTGGCTGAACTCTGAATTACTTTGGTGGTATTCTCATTGATTAAATTAGAAATATTTTTTGCCTGTTCCGCGCTTCGCTGAGCCAGCGTGCGGACGGCGTCAGCTACTACGGCAAAGCCGCGCCCTTGCTCGCCGGCCCGTGCCGCTTCTACCGCAGCGTTGAGGGCTAATAAATTAGTTTGGAATGCGACATCGTCAATAACCGATACGATATTCTGAATTTTTTCAGAGCTACCGGCCATTTCATTGATGGAAGAAATTAATTGCAAAATTTGTTGTTCACCATCTTCAGCAGTTTTTTGACTCTCAATTGAAAGTTGAGCTGCGGATTCTGAATTCGTGGCGTTAATTTTTACCATGCTGGAAAGTTCTTCAAGAGATGCCACTGTTTCTTCTAGCGAAGCTGCTGCTTCAGTTGAAGCTGTGGAAATTAAATCGCTTGTAGCTTTCAATTGCGTAGAGGCCGTTCCAACGTCTTCTGAGCTTTGGTTCAAAGACGTGATCGTTGCGTTAATGGGCCGAGTGATTCCATTAATTACAAGTGTTACTAAAACGAAAATTCCGACTAGCAAGCCCACACTAATACCTGCTAGTATGACACCCTCAGTAAATGTATGATTATATACAGATTGGACACGTTCATTTAGCGCATTATTTTCATTGGAAATTAGATCAGCGATGGCGTCGATTGACTTCGTAATTGTGGAAAAAAAATCAGTTGTGTTTAAACCAAAATTTCCTTGATTAGATAGTCTAATAACTGATACCGCTGTTTTCTTCACTGACAACCATTCTGGAGACATATTGAAATCAGCGATTCCCTTTTTTGTTAAATCTAAAAATACTGTCGACGGAGAATTTAAGTGGGCAGAAACACCACCGATATAACCCGTAATTTTCTCGATCTGAGTGTCCTCAAGACTCTTGTTGCTGGCGATAATTCCGGTCATCGTCGCACGTAGCTGGCCGGCTTCTTCTTTAGAAGTTTCTAGAACTAACAAAGATCTAGATCGCGACAGTATCCCTTCGGTATCTTCAATATTTACGCTTTCTCTTTCGAGTGCGAAACATGCCGAAACTACATTTGTAAAAAACTTGAAAGCGTCTGGTGCAGCTGTGTTTTGATTCTCAACCTGTTTGCGAAACGCGGGTATTTTTTCCAAAACTTCAGTAATGCTTCTAACGAGGGGTGACTGGTAGCCAGATGATGAAATGGCCTTTTCAAAATCTTTTATTTTATCTGATGTTTTAGCGGTTTGCTGAGTCAAGGCCTCTTGGGGAATACCTTTATTCAGGAAGCCTACTGATATTCCTCTTTCTTTTTGAAGCTCATGAATTAGTTTAGATGTGGCAAAAAAGACCTGTGCATTGTTAGAGATCGTATTGGCGATTCTAAGTTTTTTATAACTTTCATTTAGCTGTACACACGCCATTGCCACGTATGCTAAAACTGGAATAATTGTCGCAACTGAGATTTTGGCTCTAAGACTAAGTTTCATTTTGGATCCTCGTTCTAAATTATATCGACGTTTTTCTTTGCGGCTTCATAGGTGTGTTAAATTATTTTTATAAATACTGAAAGTGTATCGGAATGACACAAAATCACTTTTTAGAGCCAATTTATTAGGTAACTCGGATTGTTTGTTCTGCAGAAAAATGCATTTCACTAGACTTCACGGCCTTCCGTTATTAAATTTTCCTGTATTGGGGGAATTATGAAAAAAGCGATGTTGCTGTGCTCTTTGATGATGGTTTTGGTTTCTTGTAAGGAGATTTCTGGGGTTTTGACTGTGAGTCAGGATTTTTCGGCGAATGTGAATAAAAAATGTGGTTGGAATCCGTTCGGTTCTTGTGATCCAAATAAGAAGCTTCAGGTTCCTGCGGGGTCTTATGAAGCCGTTGTTGATTTTAGTTCAAAGAACGAAATCAAAATTTCAATGAAAGCCAATTCATACAAGGAAAATATCGTTTTAGCGCGTCCAAAGAATTTTGAATTTCCGGCCAATGGCGATTTCATTTTGTCTGCAGCTCAAGTGAAACAATCTTTTGATGTTAAGGGCAGTGTGCAAACGTCGGTTTGGGATTCGGCACCGCAACGAGGTAATGAAAGCTGCACCTACACTATTCCTGTTTGGGTGTGTTCGGCTGATGGTAACGGTCGCCCGTACTGTCATTATGAAAATCAATCTGTGTGGGGTTATCGTTTAGTTGAATATTACAATCGTAATACAACTAGAAATATGTCGGCTGATTTGATTGAAGGCCAGCGATCGTTAGCTCGATTCACTGGCGCTAAAACTGATTCCGAGAAGATCTACACATACACTAGCATCTGTCGCTAGTTTTTATCCGGGGTAGCTATTATAAGCAGCGAACTTGTCTGCTAGTAGTTACCTCAATCAAAGTATAACCTGCGCAATTATAACCGCCGTATCCACATGTCACTACTTGATTGTTGTAGTAAAACTGACCGTTACATTGCATCGAGACAACTCCTGTCGAGTTAGCACACAATGTGTAATCTACTTGCTGGCCAGTTGTTGAAGACATACAGATGTTACCATTTAAATAGTAACCGTTAGTTCCCGTCGTACACGCTGTCGTATTGGTAGAGCAGTAGGTAGTAGCAACCGATTGTCCCGTCGCTGATTGAATACAGGCTGATCCACTCCAGTAGTAACCGGTATTTGTTGTTGCCGTCGTTGAGCAATATGTAGTTGCTACGGCTTGTCCTGTGGATGATTGAATACAGCTTGTTCCACTCCAGTAGTATCCACTTGTGGTTGCTGTATTCGAGCATGTCGAAGAGCAGTAAGTCGAAGCTACCAGCTGTCCCGATGGAGATGCGTAACATTGATTACCATTCCAATAGTATCCCGTCGTCGCTGCCGTACTGTTGTTTGAGTTGCTCTTATTACAGCTTGTCGTTAACAGTAATAAACTTAGAAAACCGAAATAGAATATTTTTTTCATATAAACCTCACGATTACCACTAGAGCAATACGAAGACCTAAACTGCGGAAACGACCTAAGTATCTTGAATAAGTGTCAAAAATGTAATCATGGAAGAATCATGGAAAATCGTTTTGCTGTCATACTCATCAAATTGAGACAAAAAAGGGCGCACACCTAAAACTATCGTTTAATAGAAGTGTCTCATTATGAAACGTGAAGCTTTTGTGCTTGCCGGGATTTTTTGTTGGTCAAAGGAAACTCCCTATTCACGTAATAAAGATTTAATGCTATAGAGATTCTTTTAAAATAAACAACAAAGAAGAAAATGACTGTTACCTAAATTGACATCTGTCTAAAAAAATCGAGTGTATGAATTTTTTCTCATCTAACTTTAAAATAGACAAAATAAATAAAAGAAAACCATTTTGTGGAGCTTTTTTAATAAGATAAAAGGACTCAGATGAGCTAAAATGATTTAAATGTTCAAACAAATAAATATTTTGTTAGTTATTTTTCTCTATATAGCGCTGAGTATTGCTGAGCCTAATCACATTTTAATAGATAAAGGAATTGAGGCATTTTACAACGATACTACCGCCCATAAAATGCGATTAGTAGCTAGGATTAATGAGCTTTTAGATAATCCCAAATTTTATGAAGCAATGCCAGAATTCAAAATACTTAAAAATCATAAAGAAGACGTTATTAGGTTAGTAATGGAACATGATAGCTCAAAGCTTTTTCTAGATAAAAAGGATCCTATTATTCAAGTCGCAGGGAAAATGAATGGTAATGATTGGCGAAGTCTTCCGGATAGTGACCCTTTAAAACAAGAAGCTAAAAACGCGTTTGCTAATCTGACTAAATTAGATATTTCGCATGAATCGAAAAGCGCACATACTATATTTCCTGTTGAAAAATTGGCGCGTGAAGCCGCTGAAGATCTGGTACAAATGACGGATTTAGATGATGTGCCTAAAATGAGGTGGAAGGAGTTTGGTAAGGGGAAGGGATTAAAACGATCCTTAGATCCAGCTAGTGAATGGATTAAAAAGCCAAACGTAAATAAAGGGATGTCACCAGAAAGATTAAAACGAGCAGTCAGATTGGGTCGTGTGTTAGAAAGGCCAGAATTTGGATATTCAAAAAAAATATTGTCGTATACAGCCGAATCAGTAAAAGGTAAAAAATTTGAATCTTTAGCAAAGGCTTATATAAAAGGGAATTGCCCTACTTGTAAATTTTCGCCAATTGCAAAGGATTTTGCTTCATCAAAAAAATTAATTTCCGCACGATTTGGTGTTAGAGCGTTGTCGTCAATCCCTGCCGCGGCATTGGTATTTTCAGAGATTTATTCTTTTGCACGAAATCCTGATCAAAATCTTCAAGACAATGTCATGAAAAAAATTCTAATGCTTAAGTTTCCGGCTCCATTTAGTTCTCAAAAACCAAGTTGTCATTTTGATAAATGCGATAGATTTATTTTAGAGTGTCAAAACGAATATAGAAATAAAAATGTAGACTGGGAAAAATGTGTCGATTATTTTTTAACATTAGGTTTGGACAAACAACAAAAGTTATTGACGGATATTGATTTAAAAAAGAGTTTAGCACAAAGGGCTCCGGTAATCACAAATTTAACATGCCAAAACAAAAATAGAGAATTAAAAGCCAATGTGGAATTTGAACACTTATCCGTGCTAGCCGATAAATTAAAATCACAAAATCAAACAGTCATTTTTAATGATTCGGGCCGGATTAAAACAATGGATATTGGAAATCAATTCGAGGAGAGCACTTATGAAAGAATCTTTTTTGCAGATAATAAACCAACGTCTATTCAACGTTGTAAGAATTCAGGAACTTGTGAAAACTTAAATGTGGGTAAAGTAATGGATTACGGATTCAGAGCTCCAAGATCAAGTCGTGGGATAAACTTTATTGGACTTCAACGTGAAAACATTAAAAAATGCTGTCAAAGCAAGTCTTGTGAAACCTATTTTAGAGAGAAAAAAACAAATTATACTTTGAATGCTGGCATAGACTCAGCAGAAGTTAAGTAATATTAAGACTATTTGCAAAAATTCAGGTGGGCCCAAGGTTTGGACCTAATACTGCCAAACTTTTGTTTTCAAGAAAAGAAAATGGCCTCTGAATAATCAGAGGCCGCCTATTTTTTTAGCCTAAAAGGTGTTTAACGCCGTCGCGTTCGTCAGTTAGTTCTTTTAATGTGAATTCCATTTTTTCTTTAGAAAATGCATCAACTTCTAAACCTTTAACGATTTTGTAGTCGCCATTTTCACACGTGCATGGGAAACCGTAAATGATGCCTTCTGGGATGCCGTATGAACCATCAGATGGAACGCCCATAGTCGCCCATTTACCACTAGTTCCTAAACACCAGTCACGCATGTGATCGATCGCTGCGTTGGCTGCAGATGCTGCAGAAGATAAACCGCGAGCTTCGATGATCGCAGCACCACGTTTTCCAACAGTCGGGATAAACGTTTCTTTGTACCAAGCTTCATCGTTAACCATTGTTTTCATAGATTTACCAGCAACGTCAGCAAAACGATAGTCAGGGTACATTGTTGGAGAATGATTACCCCAAACAACCATTTTTTGAATATCGCCAACAGCTGATTTAGTTTTCGCAGCTAATTGAGATAAAGCGCGATTGTGATCAAGTCTCATCATCGCAGTGAAGTTTCTTGGATTTAATTTAGGGGCCGATTTCATCGCAATGTAGGCATTTGTGTTTGCTGGGTTTCCAACAACAAGAACTTTTACATTTTTGTTAGCAACGTCGTTTAATGCTTTACCTTGGACAGTAAAGATTTGTGCGTTGGCTTCAAGTAAGTCTTTTCTCTCCATACCTTTTGAGCGTGGACGAGCGCCAACTAGTAATGCGATTTCAGCATCCTTGAATGCTACTTTAGGGTCGTCAGAGCCAATGATTTCTTTCAACAAAGGGAAAGCGCAATCATCAAGTTCCATCATCACGCCTTTAAGCGCTTGCATCGCTGGCGTAACTTCTAAAAGTTGTAAAATTACCGGTTGATCTTTGCCAAGCATTTCACCTGAAGCGATTCTGTAAAGTAAGCTGTAGCCGATTTGTCCAGCAGCCCCGGTCACTGCCACTCTCACGGGAGTTTTTGTCGTAGCCATTTTGGTCTCCTTAAATAAGTAAAAAAAGTATAATTTACGCTAAATTCTAAGTCTATATTTTAAAGTGTTTTTAGATCTACGACGAAGCGATACTTCACGTCTGACGCGACTGTGCGAGTGTAGGCTTCGTTGATCTTGTCAGCGGAAATTAATTCGATGTCAGAGAAGACTTTTTTCTTCGCACAAAAGTCCAGCATCTCTTGAGTTTCCTTGATGCCCCCGATCAGTGATCCCGTCAGAACTTTACGTCCGCCAATTAATCCAAACGCATTTAAGCTATTTGGGTCCGGAGATACGCCCACTAGGACCATCGTCCCGCCCAATGTCAGACTTTCTAAGTACGGAGTGAAATCATGCTTAGCTGAAACCGTATCGATAATCAGATCTAGAGTCCCAACCATTGAAGCAAAAACTTTAGGATCTTTGGTAATTTTGAAATGCTTAGCGCCAAGTCGTTTTGCGTCAGATTCTTTGCCCGGAGATGTACTAAATACAGTTACTTCTGCTCCCATAGCTTTGGCTAATTTCACGGCCATGTGGCCAAGGCCCCCAAGTCCGACTACGCCGACTTTTTTGCCTTTACCAGCTTTGTAGCGCTTAAGTGGAGAGTACGTCGTGATCCCTGCACAAAGCAAAGGAGCAACTTTGTCCAAAGGAAGACCCTTTTTAACTTTCAAAACATACTTATCTTTCACTGTGATGTGAGACGCATAACCACCATACGTCGGCGTTTTTCCATCCAGTTCAGTGCTGTTGTAGGTGAATACAGTTTTTTCTTCGCAGAATTGTTGTTCGTTATTTTTGCACGGTTTGCATTTCCCACACGAATCTACAAAACAGCCAACTCCAACGGGTTCGCCCACTTTAAAGCGTGTTACTTTTTTCCCAACTTTAATTACGTGACCAACAATTTCATGTCCAGGCACGCATGGGTAGGCCGCCGGTCCCCACTCGGAACGTACTGTGTGAATGTCAGAATGACAAACGCCGCAGAAGTCGATTTTAATCATGACGTCGTTAGCACCGGGTTCACGTCGTTCAATAGTGTGAGGTTTAATTGTTCCGCTTTTATCAAACGCTGCCATACATTTTGTATGCATATAAGATTCTCCTGGTTGGGTAGATTGAGTAGAATTAATCTACCCACGTCCGTCGAGATTGCACAACGGGAAAATAGTTTCGTTGCTATTGCGCAGGACCGGTGGCAGGCTAGCATGTCTAGTATATGAAAAACGATGCGTGGAATCCAAATCAATACGATAAGTTCAAAGACGAACGCTCTCGTCCGTTCTTTGATTTGATGTCTTTAATCCAAGACGTAAAAAATCCAAAAGTTGTAGATCTTGGTTGTGGTACGGGTGAACTGACAGCTCAGTTACATAAGACTTTGAATGCCCAAGACACAGTCGGTTTTGATTCTTCAGATGAAATGTTAGCTAAAGCGAAAACGTTTGAAACTGCAGGGCTACATTTTGAAAAAGGTAATATCGAAACATTCGCTGAGCCAAGTAAATACGATGTGTTATTTTCAAACGCCGCCGTTCAATGGTGCGCGAATCATCCGGCGTTATTGAAAAAGTTTAAGGATTCACTTAATCCGGGTGGGCAGCTGGCCATCCAAATGCCGATGAATCATGATTACCCAACGCACACTCTAGCCATAGAAATGTCGTCCGAACAGCCACTGAATTCCCAGCTAGGCGGTCAGCGCTATTCAGTCGATCAACTCATGCTAACAGCACAGGACTATGCGACTCATTTATTTAAATTAGGATTCACAGAACAAAAAGTTTTCGTACGCGTGTATGGTCATACCCTAGATTCCCGCGAAGGCGTCATCGAATGGGTCAGCGGAACAACTCTGACGTATTTTAAAAGTAGATTATCAAAAGAAGACTACGCCGTATTCTTAACTCAATACATAGACCGTCTATTTAAAATATTGAAAGACGAAAAACCATTCTTCTATCCGTTCAAACGCATATTCATTTGGGGTCGCCTTCCTTAAGTCGGCTCGATCCATTGATGCCGAGCAACACGCGCTGGCGCTTCCTGCATATTCTCGCAGATGACCCATTTAGAGGGTGACTCTTAAAAAGCAGATTCCCATCTATTTGTACACTCAACAACCGATTGTCCGATCGAAATCTAAAGGATAAGATCAAATAATCTTTCATTTGGGTATTCGATACCTAGAATTTAAACAAGGTAAGGACGTTGAAAAATAAAGCACTAGACTATTCGTCTACCAATGTAATGACTCTTTGTTTGGCCCTAGCTTCGGCCGTGGCCATCTTTTTTATGATTAGCCAGTTGCCTTTGTCGAGTCAAAACGGCTTTTACCACGCCGAGTTTTCAAAGCGTCTCTGGGATATTTTTTTATCGCGACCTTTTGAGAATTTGCCCTTCAGTCAGTTTTCAAACCAATTCATTGATCAACATTTTGGCTATCATGTTGTCTTGGCCCTATTTAGTTTGTTCACCAGCCCCGCCCTGGCGCCAAAGGCAATAGCGGCAATCAGCTTGGTTACGGGGCTTTTTTTAATAAGCCATCGGTTCCACCGTGAACGGGCTCTGCAAAATCTTGCATTTTATCTGGGAACGTTCTTTTTGTTTTTTAGCTTTTCTGAACGGTTATTTTGGGATCGCCCTCAATCCGTAACGTTTTTGTTTGTTTGTATTTATGTTCTATTTTTTTCACAGCCGCGAGCTAATAGGGAATGGTCCCGGTTTGTTTTTGGATTTCTTGCTGGTCTTATCTCGTTTGAAACCTTGTGCGTAATCTTGTTTTTAGAAGCGTTTACATTTTTTGATGCATCAAGATCCTTGAGAAAGTCGATTTTTTTGATGGGCGGCTGCGTAGCAACTCTAGTTTGCTTTCCATTCGGTTTTGGCAAAATAAACTATTTGATTGAACTCTTTTCTAATAACTTTTTTTTAGAAGAAAATATTTCCGAATGGAAAAATGGGATAGCATGGACGTTTTTAAAGCAAGTGTATGTAGGTATTTTTGGGTTTATCGTTTTTGATTTGTTTGTCTCTCGCCGGAAAAAAAACTGGGCTATTTTGGGACCTTCGATTGTTTTTTTGTTTTTGAGTTTAAAAATTCAACGTTTTGAATACCTATTTTTTTTATATAGCCTGATTTTTATCAATTTCGTTCTGATGCCACAATTGAAAACGAAACTAATTCAAAAGGTGACATTAGCTGTTTCCGTTTTGGCGACTTTTTGGTTTGGATTTAGTTCGCTATATCAATTTCGTGGGAACTCTGCGACCATGTACGAAACTAGCCAATTTAGTCGCTGGTTTGCACAGAATTCATCACCACAAAGGATCATTGTAAATTTTAAATGGGAGTATTGGAGTTCGCTTTTATACAATCTTCCCCATGAAAAATCTGTGCCGGGTTTTTCGATGCAAATATATCGCTCTGATAAGGAATTGTTTTTACTTCTTAATAAACTTCGGTATCTAAACGACCGTTGGGATATCAGTGACTGGGAATCGTTGTTTACAAAGGTTGATGGCCGATATTTTTTAATTGAGACTAATCATAAATTCAACAACGTTATTCGAGAGAAGCAATGGCCATTATTTCCAGTGTACCAAGATTCACAGTTTATTTTGTATGAATACTACAGTTTAAAGCGTTCATCAGAAGTCTATAATTCGGCACGGATTATGGCTGAAAGCTGTTTAATCAAGTGTTCCGAGCCAAACATAGTTCGTAAAATTAATAGTAACCAGGTGGATGTCCAAGTCCCGATTCCTAAAGAGGAGCTTAATTTTGTAAGAATGAAAGTCAACTTAGGGCTCTATTCCGTTTACTCAAGAAAACTGAAAAAATGGAACTTTCATAACGAATTGTTATATGGAAATGCAAAAGAAAGTTTTGGTTATGATTACGGCAACGACTATTATTTCACCTATCCGTTTTATCTTAAAAAAGGTGATTGGGCTTTACAGGTAAAAGACCTAAGCTCTGTTGATACCAATAGCGCATCAGAAAGTCTGGCAAGTTTTATCAATCGACAGCTTGTATCTAATAAATATTCTTTGTTTTACGAAAGGAAGCCCGACAAGCTTGTTAACGAAGGAAGCCTTATCCGTAAAATGTATAGCTTATATTCTTTGTGTTATTACTCGAAAGAAAAAAAATCAAAAGTCTTTAGGGAAACGTGTGAAAAAAGTTGGAAAAAATTAAAAGAAGAAGACTATTCAACTTGGGACTTGGGCAGCAAGGCTATTTTGGGGCTATTGCAAAATACTTTACCCGAAACCAAACGATACGAACAGTTGGTTTCATCGATTGTAAGGCACTATGATGGTTTTTTAGGTGTTTGGTATGACCGCATAGGAACAAAAAAGAAAATACTTCAAGATACTAATTATAGGTTTCACGTGGGCGAGGCGTTGACGTTTCTTTTGAGCGTTCCTCCGAGTTTGCGTCCAGATTGGCTTTCTAGGGAAGTAGAGAAATTCGCCGCCGAGTTTTTCAAAAACAAAAATGTATATTCTATTCGTTGGCTTTCTGAAATTATTTTTCGAGCTAGTCAGGGTGGCATGATTTCACCGAAAACATCACTAGAGTGGTCTACGCATTTGCTCTCGATTCTTGAGGAAAAGTATATTTTCCCTATGGTTCCGCTATTTCATTTGCAGGGTTGTTATAAAAATGAGGAGGCAGGGCTGGTCAATTACAATGTAAACCATCATGATTTGCTAATCCTGGAAGGACTTTCATTTTTGCGAAAGATGGATTCTTCTGATGAGATAGTAAATTTAAAACGTATTTCAGAGGTATTGAGAGTGTGCGGAATTAGGCAGCAGGTTCAGTTACAAAACTACACAAAGCTAGGGACCGTAAATAGTTTTGTGGGATCATTTAGAACGTTGCCTAACATAAATTCTGCGCGTTCGGATGTGCAGGGGCATGCGCTGGTTGCTTTGACGAATTTGAAATAGTTTTTTAATGTTTTTCGTCATCTTCGGAGACGCCATTTGATTTTTTGAATTGGGCTGCTTTTTTTGAGTCGACGCCTATTATACTGTGTGTGATTTCCATATCTTTTCCGGTATATCCCGCATGCAAATTAATTTGGACAACACGATACCATATGGAATGGGGTTCTACGGTAAAGGCGTGATTGATACATAAACACTTAAATTTTAGACCTAAAGAAAGTTCGTCTGGTGTCGTAGAGTGAGGTGCTGCAAAAAAGTGAAAGGTTTCGTTAGTGGTGTTTTCCATCACTAACGCAAACTTCTTTACTCGATTAGGCGCTAACTTCAAAGTGCTGGCCTTGATGGGTTCTTTTAGTAAGGTCGATGCCATGTTTTTCGCGTTTCTTGTATACCATATGGGCAGTTTGGCATCGACTTCATATAGTTGCATTTTAGGACCTTTGAAATCCTTATACTTCCAACCAATTTTAATCGAAGATTCGTTCGAAAACGAGGCATTGGGGAAAAGAAAAAAGAGTATAAATAAGCTAGATTTTACTACTGAGGGACCATATAATGAATACATGGTAGTTATCGTAAGACAGACACTAAATAGGCTCAACAAAAAGTTTAATCAAGATGGATTTACTTTAACTGAAGTTGTCGTAGGGCTTGGGCTTTTTGCAGTTGTTTCATTAATTGGCTTTCAGATGCTGTCGATGTATTCCAGCTTTGAGCGCGACATTAATACTAAAACGGGTCTAGTCGAAATTAAAAATCGTCTTAACTATTATCTGAATCAAGAAAGATCCTTGATAAATATGATTAACAACAATGCGTCTATGGGATGCATTAAGGATAATACCAGCTGCGCTGGTCAGGGTGGGGTTGTAGATGTTTTTAATAATGATCCCGGCGCGCCAGCCCCGGTTTTGGGATTTCAGCCAAGCGTTGCGACCGAAGGGCTTACTGCAACTGGAACTATCTGCAATACTTTCCCAAGTGCCAACTGTGGCCTTAAGTACAATATTGTTTGGGCGCCTCGATGTGGAACCGATGCGATTCGATGTTTAGGCTATTCTATCAACTATGTCATATTGGCAAATCTAGTAAGAGATGCAGCCTATGTTGGACCGGTACTTGATATAGATAGTTTTCGAATTTCGATTGCGCGTAATTCAGCTGGAGAAATGGCTCAAGAAATTTGTACAACCTTTAATGGAACTTTTAATGCCGGCAATAGAACGTGCAGCATGGGTATCACAGAACAGTGTCCCCCTGGGCAATTTTTCGTAGGTCTAAATGCCGACAATTCAAAATTGTGTGTTGGAATACCAAATATTAAATGTCCTTTAGGAAGTGTTGTTTATCGAATCGATGCAGATGGAAATATGTATTGTCGAAGCGGTTGTTATATCCTGCCAGGCTTTCAGTGTACCGCAAACATGTGGACTGGCGCCGGCAATTGTCCAGGAAATGTCCAGTGGTCGCCAGGAAATGGAATCGTGGCGATTGGCCCCACACCGGGTTTTAATTTGTCACCAGACGCGGTCGCGCCACCGCCACCGCCACCGCCACCTCCACCGTTTTGATTGAGATGGGTAATATATGAAAACAAATTTAAACAGATCTGATGGTTCGGCAATAACGACGGCATTAATTTTGGTAACAGTAATACTCGCACTAAGTGGTACTTTATTGTCGTCACTTTCGAGAATGAAATTGTATAAGCCCGAATCTAAAACTTTTGGCCTTGCCGTGGATATTGCACAGAAACAAATTTTAACAATTTTAGAAAGCGATGCCGCCTGGAATCGAACCATAGTCAGCAATCCAAGTATGGCCTGTATAAATGATGCCGTTACAGATTGTTCGAATGTATATCAAGATTTTGCTTTATATTTGCCAAATGGACTTGTTTTCTTACAAAATACAGGGGCTCAAGGTTTCAGTAAACGGGGCTACTACTGCCAAACCTACGATGGCGGGGCCGGTGATGCCACTTGTGTATTTAAAATAAAGTTGCAGTGGCGTTGTTTAGATACTCCGTGTGTTAACCCCGAAACTAAAAAAACGCGAATTTCTATTCAAATGTCCTACTATCGCAGCGTTGGTGGTGATGGAGTTGCAGCAGAGCAGAATATTTCAAATTTGAATTATCAGATTTTAAGAGGAAATATTTCTGGATCCATTAAAGCGTCCTGCGAAGCGATGGGGGGGCGACTAGAAGAGGGCGGGGCCCACTGCCGTATATTCCCTGCGGCTAATTTTAATTGTGTCGCTTCGGCTGGGCGCCACATGGTTGATCGTATCCAAGGGGGAAACGTGATTTGTACTAATCCTGTAGGATTCGGAGATGGGACGAATGCATTTGTTTGTAATGCTGGTTCCGCTATTACAGGTTATTTGGCAGATCACCCGGCTTGTGACGTTTTTTAGTAAGGAGACAAAATGGGAAATAACAAAGGCTATACAATTATCGAGTCCATAGTCGCTATCGCTATCATTGGCATTGGGATTGGTGGTTTTATAACATTTTCTGTTATGATTCTAAAAAACCAGCGAAACTTAGCTTCTGAAACTGTAATTGAAAACAAAAAGAATGAAATCATTCAAAATCTAAACTCACGTGTTAGCTGGCTGAAAACAATCAATTTTAATAATATTGCCTGCTTAAAAAGGGATGGGGGAAATTGCTCGGCAGTCGGGGGCCCGTTTCCGATTGCAGTAATCAATGGCAACGATGTCCAGCTTACTGATTTAGCGGTTGGAAATCGCGGCTTTGATAAGCATAGTGATTTTTGTGTCTATGGAAATGCAAACTGTCCATTTCGATTCCTAGTTTCATGGTCGCCAATTTGCGAAAGCGCCGTTTCATGCAAAGAGCCTATTGTGCAAATATCAGCGACATTAGAACGAACGGCAGAGGCCGAAGATCAAGTGCCGATTGCGGCAGCCCATAATTTTAATTATATACGCGGGAGTTTTACGATAGGTTCAAAAGACAACTGTCAAAGTGTGGGTGGCACTTTTGATGATGCAACTTGGAAATGCCTTCTTCCAAATAACAATCAACGTTGTCCTGACGGCCGAATTGTAAAAGGCATGAACGCTGACGGAACAATTGACTGTCAACCACTGGTTAATTCAGCGTGCGCTGCCGGTGAATACGCTAAGGGAGTAAATCCTGACGGGACGCTACTGTGTTATCCCCTAGCAGGTGCTTGTACTGGGAATCCTCCAAATGGCTATAATCCAGATCCAAATTCAGGATTCTCATCGGGAGGTGGCGACGGTGGCGGAGACTGCGGCGACGGTGGCGGTGATTGTGGAGGCTAGTGAATCTGCTCAATTTGGTTCTCGGAAAAAAAAATGAGGAATTTTCAAACTCGGAACGTCTTTTTGTATTTGCCAGTTTATTTTTATTTATTTTTGATTTAAATAAAATTTCATACGGCACTATGGAGGGGGGACAAAGCTGCTGGCCACATTTTCCCAAATGCCGGGAATGGCTTCCCCTGCTTGAAACCCTTCCATCTTCATACGCTCATCAGTTTCTTTTTACCGTTGTATTTTTATTTATTACCTTGGCATTGATCTCAGTTTTAAAAAATCGACGTAGACCTGCTTTGATTCTGCTGAGTTTGCTAACCGCATTTAAGTTTTTCTATCATTTTGTTTGGACCTATACGGGCAATCATAATTTTGAATACTTTCATTTGGTTCCGACGATAGCATTTTTAATAAACTCGAAGGCCAGAGTTTTAGGAGCCCAGGTTGCCTGGGTCGTTCTCTATTTTTTGGCGGCATTTGTGAAAATCGATGAGTCTTGGATCGTTGGTAGCTATTTTTCGACTCTTGAACTTGGATTACCGCTATTTCCCAATAGTTCCATTCCTTTTGTTACCCAAGGGGTTTTGATCGCAGAATGCTTTTTGAGCTGGGGACTGCTTAATAAAAAATTTCACCGGCTATCTTTAATATTTTGGCTTATATTTCATGTGTACTCTGTACTGCTTGTGGGTTTCTTTTATCCGGTTCGATGTGTTTTGTTTTTGATTGTTCTTTTCTGGGATCTGCCAACCTTGGACTCTTTTCGCTCTAAGTTAAGCACAGTGACGGTATCGCTATTGACATTGCTAATAGTTATGCAAGTTTCGTGGATTGGAGTGCCAGAAAATACGCGCCAGACGTTACGTTTTGAGGGATATGGATTCAATATGTTTGATTCCAATTTTCAATGTATTTCGCAGATAAAAACGCATGCCGGGAATCAGCAACTGGTGGCCCTGGAAGAATACTCCCAAGCTCGTTTTCGCTGCGGACCAAGAATGTTTCTAGAAAGATACAAGCGAAAATGTAAAAAAAGTAATCTGGATTCTATGGAATGGAGACTTTGGCAATCGACCAACGGAAATCCGTTCTATGAGATTGTGAATACAAGCAATGCATGTAATTTGGAATTTAGCTTGTTTGGAGAAAATTCATGGATCGATTTGAAAAAAAATAAAATCGTGGGCTATCCTAGGAAAAACTCAGTAGATTCGGAAAGTCGCCATTTAAGCGATGGGATACCTCGAATAGTCTATGATACCCCTGAAGAATTATTAAGCCCATTTCAAAACATACTTCTTAGGTATTTAAACGTTTTTAAAATGTTTTACTTTACTTTTTGGACTGCCCTACTTGGTTATTTTTGCTGGCTATTTAAAAAGGGCACGGTCGCAAAGTAGAGTTTAATTGAAAAATGTGAGGGAGTCTCTAGCGCCCCATCATCAAGAGACTCTGCCAGGCTGGGTTCGTTTCAAGTTCAGGTAAATCTTCAAAGTACTTTCTTCCAAAAAAGTACTGCTCTAGCGCAAGTTGATAGACCCCGCCTTTAATTACTTTTGTGCGATAGTCCTTGCGCTTATCCATTGCGTCGTAAAACAAACGGACCAAGGGATCGTCGTGATCTGTGCTGACAATAACCAGAGTTTTTCTCATCCATAGGGACTCTTCCGTTTTGAATTTGTTTTTAAAGGCCTCTGTGACTTTAACGCTCAAACGCCAGTCCATTTTTAGCCGATTTATTATTTCCCAAGGAGTCCCCGCCCCCCTTAAGTTTATTGGAATCGATACGGCTTGCCTTAACTTCAGAAACTGTGCGGAATGGGTAGGGCGTAAATCAATAACTAGTGTTTTCGAGTCGCGAAAAAGTTGTTCGTCGGCATCTACCAGATTCTTATGAACGGTTTGTGACGATTCGGATGAAGTGTCTTTGATTACCGTCGGTATTTTTCTGAATTTTACAAAATAGGCTTGCGCCAAGTTGAAGCCCGAAACATCAAACTTGTTCGTTAAATAAAAGATATTTTCGTTTTCGGAAATTTTTCGAAAAATATCCGCTATAGCGGGATGGCTTATTGGGAAAATGCGATTATAAATATAAGCGGTGTCCGAATAAATTTTCTTTTGATCTTTAGGAATTGGCTTAATGACGGTGTTGTGCTCGGTTAAAGTATCAAAATTAAAGTAGGTCTCGGAATAAGAAGGTTGGGTCAAAACAATTTTTACTATGTTTCCTTTGACGTATTGATCGATGGGCACTTTGGAAAGAGCCGCCCATGATTGAAAATCAATATCGCCGGCCCGTGCATCGCTGATTTCAACTATGTCGGCTTTAAACTTTAGAAAGCTTCGATAATTAATACGCCCTATATTATCATACTCTGAAATAATAAATTGAAAAGCTCCTGGTTTTAAACAAGAAACAAAAGCCTTAGATAGAAAAAAAAACGAAGTTTTATATTTAGTAATTCTAAGTCCCACTTCACGCGGAAGATAAAATTGTTTTTGATCCTTTCCGATACAAAACGGCGATGGATCTGTAACTACTGGAGAAAAGCGCTTTTGGATATTTTCTTTCCAATCTGGAGTAATAGATGGAAGGGAACGACTATTTATTGGTGATTGCGATTCCGACTCAGTTTTTGGAGCTGGCTGTTTCTGTTCCTTTGGCTGAAAAGTATCCGGATTCTGAGGCGGCTGAATTGTTTTTTTGGGAAAAACAAACCAGACAACAATTAGTATTAAAAACGAAATTAAAACTATTTTGTTTTTCTCTAACCAGTTCATTTTTCCTGCCTTCAATAGATTCTCTGGGTCCGACTTGTTAGATCATTCTTGAAATGTCGGCTACGGTCGATTGCGAAGAAATAGTAGCTTCTAAGCGCCATCTGTTCAAGTCTAATATCTAGCATTACACTTGAACCAGTAAAAACCAGAGAACGAGGTGTGATGTGAATGTAGTCCGGTTCTGAGCTATGATTGAATCATTGATTAAAAATCTTAAGAAGTTTAACTTGATTTTCGTCGGACAAGTTATCCGATTTAAAATAGGGGTCGATTGTCTTGTGGATATGGCTGAATAGAAAACGATGAGATCACTAAATCACAACATTTGAAAAAGCAATGGTCATTATATGAGCATCGCTGTCCAACTTGCATTTTTTAGATTCAATTATAGCGATCTAATTTTAAGCTCTTTAAAGCCAGTAGAGGGGTCAAACTCGCGATCAAAGTGCACGTTGGAATAGCTTGCGATGACAATCTCACATGTGGTGAAGATTTGATTGCCGTCACTTAAATGGCCGCCGTATACGTGAGCCTCTTTGTCTGCGATAGATAAATGGATATGAACGCCATCGATCGAAAGTAAACCCGAGATAGTTAGGATTTCGTGAGGCTGATTAGATTCATAGTAAGCATCTGAATTGGCTTTTCTTAATTTGATAGTTTTTAAACTACCAACACCGCTAAAAATGGAGCCGGCGAGTATTTGATGGGTTTTGCAGAACTCAGTCAGTGATTGGCGAAGATCATCGCCGGGAGACAATTTTAAAAAATGAAAGGAGCAAGTAGTGCTGCTTGTTGTAGCCATAGTTGCTCCTTTAAATTCAGGTAAAGCGATTACGCTTCACCCTTTTGACTTTCGATTTCTTTTCTGACTTCATCCATATCCAATTTTTTAACTTGGGTCGTGATGTCAGCAAGGCCTTCTTCGGGTAACATACCTGGCTCTAAGAAAACCAATGTTTGTTCTTTAAAAATACCTACAGTGGGAATGCTTTGGATACCAAATGATGCGGCGATTTCTGGTTCTTCATCTGTATTTACTTTAGCAAAGATCATGTCCTCATTTTTTGAAGCGAATTCTTCAAAGATAGGAGCAAACTGTTTGCACGGTCCACACCAAGGAGCCCAAAAGTCGATCATTACAATTTTACTTCCGTTAATTGTACTTTCAAAATTTGTCTTATCTAGTTTAATTATGTTGTCAGCCATTGGGCCCTCCTTAATTCACTCTAGCCATCAGGTCAGAGATTTGTTTCGTAAATTTACCTGGATCAGGTAATTCAGATCCTTCGTTTAACAATGCCTGGTTGTATAGAATTTCAGACCACGTTTTTTGATCGTCAACAGATTTTGAAACCATGATTTCAAACAATGGGTGTTTCAGATTCAATTCCAAAATACGTTTAACTTTAGAAGTTTGAACGTCGCCGCCCATGCGATTCATGATGCGCTCCATGTTGGCAGACGGATCATTAGCCGAGTTCACAAGAACCGCCGCTGATGTGCTTAAACGATCAGATACGACGACGTCTTTGATGTTTTCTGAAAGGTTTGCTTTCATAGTTTCAATCAAAGGCATGAAACGTTCTTTAAGTGACTTGTTCTCTTCTTCTTTTTTCTTTTTGTCTTCTTCAGAATCAAGGTTCAAATCGTCGCGAGTGATCGATTGAAGTTTTTTATCTTTGTACGTAGTTAACGATGACATAACCCATTCATCAACTGGATCTACGCATAATAATACTTCCATACCTTTTTCATTCAATTTTTCCATGTATGGTGTGTTTCTTACTTGCGATAAGCTTTCACCTGTAATGAAGAAAATTTCTTTTTGATCTGGTTTCATGCGCGCGATGTATTCGTCCAAAGTTGTGAATGATTCTTGAGTCGAACTATTGAACAAGATCAAATCTTGAAGTTTTTCTTTAGACGATGCATCCATCGCGATGCCTTCTTTTAAAGTTGAACCAAATTCCGTCCAGAAGCTTTCGAATTCTTTTCTTGAGTTAGTTAAGAGATCTTTCAAAGTCGCATAGATTTTGTTTGTTACGTTTTTCTTGATCAATTGTACTTGGCGATCTTGTTGCAAAATTTCGCGTGATACGTTCAATGATAAGTCAGCGCTGTCTACAAGGCCTTTAACAAAGCGCAAGTGGGACGGGATCAAGTCTTTGCAGTCGTTCATGATGAATACGCGTTTAACGTATAAATTCAAGCCATAGTCAGTGTCGCGTGAATGGAAATTCATTGGACGCTTAGCTGGTACATACAGCAAGCAGTTGAATTCCATTGTTCCTTCAGCTTTGTAATGAACCGTCTTAAGTGGCTCGTTCCAGTCATGTGATAAATGGTGATAGAACTCACTGTATTCTTCAGGTTTGATTTCGCTCGGTGAACGTAGCCACAAAGCTTTCATTGAGTTGATTGTTTGATCCTCTTCCTTATCTTGATTTTTTGTTTTCATCACGATTGGGTAAGAAATAAAATCAGAGTACTTTTTAACTAATGAACGCAAAGTCCATTCTTCGGTGAAATCACTTACATTGTCTTCAGCTTCGAATTTTTTAAGTTGAAGTGTGATCGTAGTTCCTGTGCCTTCGGGACGGGGAACTTCATCGATTGAATATGTGCCATCACCGCTAGATTCCCAAACTACGCCGTTATTCTCGCCGGCTTTTTGAGTGTGCAATGTTACTTTTTCGGCCACCATGAATGACGAATAGAAACCAACACCGAATTGACCAATCAATTCCGGGCGGTCTTTTATTTCCTGAGAAATCTTTTGGTACGTTTGAGTGCCCGAACGAGCAATCGTGCCGATATATTCAACCACTTCGTCTTTAGACATACCAATACCAGAATCTTGGATTTTAAGTGTGTTGTTTTCTTTATTGGGCGTTAGGCGAATTTGATAGACGTGATCGTTGGCAGCAAGTTCTGGCTTAGTTAAAGCTTCGAATCTTAATTTATCAAGGGCATCAGAAGCGTTGGATACAAGCTCTCTAAGGAAAATCTCTTTATTTGAGTACAACGAGTGGATCATCAAATCCAAAAGCTTTTTGATTTCCGCATTAAAGGTTTGAGTTTGTTTCATGTCAGCGACTCCTTAAGGATAAAAATTATTTACCCTTAATATGAGTCGCTGATGTAGCCTGTCAACCCCTAGATTACACTTCCATTTGCGGGCCAGCACCGTATGGGCGTAAACCCTTCTTTTTGATTTTTTCTACCAGCGTAGTGCGGTTTAATCGCAATAGAGCGGCCGCTTGGTTGCGGTTCCATCCTGTTTTTTCAAGAGCTTTTAAAATTAAGCTATTTTCAAAGGCATCAACAGCCGAATTGAAATCCAATCCGTTATCTGGGATGTCCTCGAACTGGAACTCCTCTTTCTTTTCGACCTTAACTTGATATTTCGTTGGTAAATCAGACATTTCGATGATGCCGTCAGATTTTAAGATACTTAGACGCTCTACCAAATTTTCAAGTTCACGGATATTTCCCGGCCATGGATACTGAATTAGGCTATCTAAAGCCGCTTCACTGAAACCAGTGATACGCTTAGTTTTAAACTTGTTAAATTGGACTAAAAAATGACTCAGTAATAGCGGGATATCAGGCTTACGTTCTTGTAAGGCTGGCAGTTGAACCGGAATAACGTTCAGACGGTAATATAAATCCTCGCGGAACTGACCTTCTTCAACGGCCCGCTCAAGGTTGATGTTAGTCGCTGCAATCACGCGAACGTTCACATTAACAGTTTTAACACCGCCAACGGGTTCAAATGACTTCTCTTGTAGGGCGCGCAAGATTTTAACTTGCAGGCTTGGATCCAGATCGCCGATCTCATCTAGGAACAATGTTCCGCCGTCAGCCATTTCAAAACGCCCTAATCTATTACTGATAGCGCCAGTGAATGCACCTTTTACGTGACCAAACAATTCACTTTCTAATAACTCAGCCGGAATAGCGCCGCAGTTGATAGCAATGAACGGGCCCGACGCACGTGATGAATTAAAATGGATCGCTTTTGCAATGAGCTCTTTACCGGTACCGCTTTGGCCAGTGATTAGAACCGTCGCTTCTGAATCGGCTACTTTTTCTACTAGGCTGAGTACGCTTTGTATGCTTTCGCTGCGACCGATGATTTGGTCGAATTTATATTTCTTATTCACAACTGTTTTTAACTGTTTGTTTTCAACTTGTAGTTTCTTGTGCTCAAGCGCTTTATCCACAAGACCCAGAAGCTCATCCACATTTACGGGTTTTGTCATAAAGTGATAAGCGCCTCGTTGTGTTGCCGAGATCGCTGTTTCTATAGTAGCGAAGCCCGTAAGTATAATCACTTCGATCGCTGGGTTCATGCGCTTTAAGATATCCATAAAATCTAAACCGTTTCCATCCGGCAAGCTCATATCGACGATAGCTAAGTCGAATTGAGTTTCACCCTGGGCAAACATTTTAGCTTCTTGTAAAGTTCCTGAGGTAACGACATCTAAATTTCTTTTAGAGATCGCTCTTGATAAGACGGTTCTTAATTGTGAGTCGTCTTCTAGAATCAAAACTTTTGGATTCTTCATTAACCTTCCTTCCTGGTAGGTTGTTTTTTATGCCCCAGCTAATCATTAGCCGTCGTTCTTGGAAGAACGTCGTGACATAACTTTATGTTATTAAAATTTGACAGTACTGTCAAAAAATCAACTCTGTTTTTTTGAAAAATCGCTAAAATCTTGACTAGCGTTGAGTTTCCGAGCGGGCCTTAGGCCAGTTGAAAAGCCGACGATCTAGACTTAGACATAGTTTTAACCCCGTGTATTAACCAATAAATTGTTTACAATTTCAGCGCACTTTTTTATCGCGGCTTCTATTGACTTTAAATCGGCATACATGGGATCTGAACTTTCCGTGTCCATAATCAACAACTGAGTATAGGACAGCAAACCCCCTAAAGGATTATTAATTTCATGAGCGATACTGCTGGAAAGAATACCTAATTCTGCTTTTGGTGCTAGCTCTAATAACTCATTTTCTAACTGAATTTTGTGAGTGACGTTGCGGTAATAGTGAATTGCATATTTCTTGCCATCTAAACCAACGGGCTGGCCAGTGACGGCAAAGTGTTCTTTGTTTTGGGTGATCTCAAATTTGGCGCCCATTTGGCAACCTTCACACGGTGACGTTCGGCCAAACAAAAACTGATGGCATTTTTGAGGCGATTGGTAATTTTCTAAATTCGTTTGAACGATATTGTATTCTGGGTCGACCAGAATGATGGCATCCTTGATCGCGTTGAATAAAGTTTTCCAGTAATTGTGAATTTTCTCGAGTTTATTTCTATTTTCAAATCGCTCGGTGGCTAGGCTGACAGCTTCGGTTACGCGCGCTAGGAATTCTGACTCTTCTTTAGCAAACGGTTTCTGCAATGAGCGCATGAAAAATACGGAACCAATTTCGCTATTTTGTTTATGCACTCGAAACCGCAAGTATTGATATTGCAATTGCGATTCAAGTTCTTTTATGAACAGATCATCCGTAGGCGAGAAGCATATTTTAATCCACTGAATTTCGAATGTTCGAAGCAATTCTTCGTTTAGATTCTTTTCTAATTCTTCTAAGTTTTGCGATTGATACACGGTCGTCAGGGCCTTGCGGAATGACTCGATACGAATGTTCGTCAGAAACAGTTTGCGGCGTGATTCCACCAAGAACTTTGTGCGCTTTTCGATCTTTTCATCCAGGCTGGTGCGTAGTTTAATCAATTTCTGATTTTGTTCTTCAAAAAGCGATTTGTAGCTTTCAAATTGTTTTTCTTGATACGATTTTTCTAAAGACAAATTTAAATACTGCTCGATGTTCTTGTCATTGTACGACGTAAAAATTTTGCTAAACGAATATTTCCACTGCAGTTCCAAAAGCGATTTTTTCGAGAAATCAGCGGGAACGACCGCCACGATTTGAAGGTGGGGATTATTTTGTTTCCATTTTGCATACAAATCGGAAAAACGTTTTTCAAGCACAGCGGTTAAGTTAATGCCCAAGACATCAATTTGTGACCGATCAAATTGATAGTTGGCTTCGTATAAATCATTGACGATGACAGCCCCAATTTCGCTGAGGTGTTTGGGCCAAGGGCCGACCAGCAAAAATTTGTGAATTATAGCTGACATGCTGTGATCAGCTCCTTGTGGGTGTGAATCGTGTAATCGGGAATTTCGAAATGATCCTGAGCTACATCTTCCGCGTGTTCGCCGTGTTGGTAGTAACAGGTCTTTGCACCAACCTGTTTGGCCATCCTGATTTCTTGGGATAGGCGATTGCCAATAGACAATAGCTGTTCCGGCTGAATTCCAGTGTCTTTCAGGATTTTTTCAAACGCGGCTCTCTTTGTGGGAAATGCGCCTTCAGCAACGACCAGGATATTTTCTTTTTTTACGAAGCGATCAATATTTAGCTGTGCGAGTTTCTTGTGTTGTGCGCTGACAACTCCGGCCGTCACGATAAAAACATGATATTTTGCCCCTAGAGTCTTTAAGTTATATTCGGCTCCTGGCATTAGGCCTAAATTAGAAGGCACGTCGGGTTCATAGAATAAGCGATTCAAGTTAGCGACGACGAGTGGCGCTTCAGAAGCCAGCTTAACGGGAAATGAGGAAACAAGATTTTTAAAAAAATCTTTGTGTGACTTTGTTTTCACATATTCTTTTCGCGAAATATCAAATTCTTCAAAGGTATTCGGATAGCCTTCCGTTAACAAATAGCTGTGGATTTTTCGACACGCAAACGGAATTAACTCATTTGTCGTATCGATCAAAGTATCGTCTAGGTCAAAGGCGATGGCCTTATAGTTCATTTAAAAAATCCCAGTTTTATTTTGTGCAGAAAAGGCAACAGTGCCAATTCGATTATTCATTAAAAGATCCTAGTCCTCAATGTTTTTCGGTGCTAATTTAGGCTCATGACAGAAAAAGACGATAATAAAAATAAGGAAATTCCATTTACAGCCATCATTTTAGCGGCGGGTAAAGGAACGAGGATGAATTCAGCTCTACCAAAGGTTTTGCACCCAGTAGCGGGAAAACCAATGATTTCAAGAGTTATAGCTTCGTGTAAAAAAGCGGGCATAACAGATATCCGCGTTGTCGTCGGTCACGGGGCTGGTTTAGTGAAAACCGTGCTTGAGCCTGAAGGCGTCACATTCTTTGAACAAAAGAATCAATTGGGTACTGCGGATGCGGTACGGTCAGCGCAGCCTGAATCCATCGAAGGCAATATTATTATTTTGAATGGTGATCATCCCTTGATCGAGCCTCACGACATTGAAGGCTTCATTCGCGACTTTAAAGAGCAAAAATTAGATATTGGTTTAGTGACGACTGTTCTAAAAGAACCCGGCGATTTTGGACGTGTGGTTCGTAACGGCGGGGAACTATATGCAATTGTTGAGGCAAAAGATGCTTCGGCTGAGGCAAAAAAAATCAAAGAAGTGAATACAGGGATTTATTTAACCCGCGCGGCGATTTTAAATTTATTATTGCCTGAAATAAAAAATGAAAATCAGAAGAAGGAATTCTATCTGACAGACATCATTTCATTGGGTATCGAAGAGCGAAGAAAAAAAATAAAAACAATTCCAGGTGCCAGAAATGTTTCGATGGGTGTGAATAATCAGCTTGAGCTAGCCAAAGCAACGAAGCTGGTTTTCAAAGCTCACATGAAAAAACTGATGGAAAGCGGTGTAATGGTCATCGATCCTAGAAATACATATATCGAAGAAACCGTTGAAATCGGACCGGGCACGATTGTATACCCAGGCAGCTATCTTAAGGGTAAAACGAAAATTGGTAAGTTCTGTATGATCGAAACAAACACCTTCATTGTGGACACGACGATTGAAGACAGCGTTCAGATCCGTGCCGGTAGTTATCTTGAATCCAGCATCATTCGTGCGAAATGTAATATCGGACCATATGCGCGCATCCGTCCTGACAGTGAATTGTTAGAAGAAGTTCATATCGGAAATTTCGTTGAGGTTAAAAAATCTAAAATTGGCAAAGGCACGAAAGCGGCCCACTTGGCGTACATTGGTGACGCCGAGATTGGTGAACACACTAATATTGGGTGCGGAACTATTTTTGTAAATTATTTGCCGAACAAATCAAAACATAAAACAAAAGTAGGCGATAACTGTTTCATCGGTAGCGATGTTCAGTTGATAGCGCCGCTAGATATTGGTTCCGGAGCTACCATAGGTGCTGGTTCTGTCATTACGAAAAATGTACCTGCTAATGCGCTAGCGGTGACTCGGGCGCCACAATTTATCAAAGAAAATTACAAGCCAAAACCGTAAGGGGAAGGTAGAACGTTATGTGCGGAATCGTTGGGTACTTAGGACCCTTAAATCCTAAAGACGTGATCATGCAAGGTCTTAAAAAGCTTGAATACCGCGGCTACGATAGCGCTGGATTAGCAATTATCCAAGATGGTCACACGAAATTGATTAGAGCCATGGGAAAGCTACAAGCTCTAGATGATAAAATTAAAAATGAAACATGGACGGGTCACGTCGGTATCGGTCATACACGCTGGGCGACTCATGGTGTGCCATCGGAACGAAATGCCCATCCTCATAAAGCGCGCGGCATTACTTTGGTTCACAACGGCATCATCGAAAATTATCATGAAATCAAAGAACGTCTTTTGGCTAAAGGTGCTCACATCGCATCGGATACTGATTCTGAATTAGTCGCCCACTTAATTGCGGAAGAGTACGAGAAAGTTAAAGATTTGAAATCAGCGGTAGAGCGCGTGTTGCCTCAATTAACCGGTGCGTTCTCGATTGTTGTTTTGTGTGAACAAAGTCCGAATGAATTGATCGCGTTTAAAGATGGCCCACCATTAGTGGTCGGACTTGGCAAAGGTGAAAACTTTGTAGCCAGCGATGTTCAGGCATTAATCAAATACACAAATGAATTTATTTATTTGAATGACCGCGAAATCGTAAAACTGGAACCAAACAAAGTTCAGTTGTTTTCATCTCATGGTGTTGCGATTGAACGTAAATCCGTGATTTTAAACTGGAGTGCCGAGCTAACTGAAAAACAGGGCTTTGCTCATTTCATGCTTAAGGAAATCCACGAGCAGCCAAGAACTGTAGCCGCCGCGGTTAACAGTCACCTGGTCGAAAACTCTGTGCGACTTGATCGTATCGGATTTAATAATCAAAATTATTTTGAAAATCGAGAAACTCTAGATGTTGAAATAGATTGGCAGAATACGCAAAAAGTTCTTCAAGGTGTTGAACGCGTTTTCATCATCGCGTGTGGAACTAGTTTTTACGCGGGCAACGTTGCAAAATATTTTCTAGAAAAAATTGCTCAGATTCCGGTTGAAATCGATATCGCCAGCGAGTTTCGTTATCGTGACCCCGTGATTCCTAAAAACACATTGGTTATGACGATTTCACAAAGTGGCGAGACCGCTGACACTTTGGCAGCCATTCGTTTAGCTAAAGAGAAAGGTGCACTGACGTTGTCATTGTGTAATGTGAAAAACTCTTCGATCGACAGAGTCGCTGACGGACACTTGTACATGAATGCCGGGCCAGAGATTGGTGTTGCTAGTACCAAGGCGTTCACGGCGACATTGGCGATCTTAAATGTTTTCGCGCTTGGCTTTGGCAAAATTAGAAGAGCTCTACCTGTAAAAGAAGAACAAGAACTAGTCGCCAGCCTTCGCGCACTGCCAAGCAAAATGGAAGTTGTATTATCTTACGATAAATACTTTCAAGCTGCGGCCAACACGCTAAAAGATTTCAAAGGCTTTTTGTTTATGGGGCGTGGAACGAGTTACCCGATCGCAATGGAAGGCGCTCTGAAGCTTAAGGAGCTAGCGTATTTCCATGCGGAAGGTTATGCTGCTGGGGAAATGAAGCATGGTCCAATCGCCCTTATTGATGAGCGTATGGCCATAGTCATGGTGGCTCCACGTGATCACTACTTTGAAAAGACAGTCAGTAATATCGAAGAAGTTAAAGCCCGCGGTGGTTACATTATTTCTTTAGGTTCTGGTGATGACCAAGCATTAAAGAGAATCAGTAAGCAATACCTGCCGATTCCGGTTTCTGATTGGATGACAAATCCAATTCTATTTGTGGTGCCGTTGCAATTGATGGCTTACCATTTATCTTCTGAATTGGGTTACGATGTTGATCAACCACGTAATCTGGCTAAATCGGTGACAGTAGAATAAATATGTAGGTGAAGTTGGTAATGGTACTTACGGTGCATTGCCAATGGATATGGAGCAATGTTTGTAGTCTTTTTTAGTTCGTGCTGGCTAAATAGTGAAAATAAGCCTTCGTTCTCTCGACATACTCAACAGTTTCGTTGCCACGAGCGTGGCCCCATTTCGTATTTTTATAGTATTCATTTTCTGCTAGCTTAGGAAGAATGGTCTTAAGCTGGTTCCAGTGATACGGATTTTTTCCAAATGATTCAGATAATACAAATGCATCCTGCAAGTGACCGATCCCGATGTTGTAGGCCGCTAAGGCTAAAATCACGCGATCATTATATGAAATATCCTTCGGGAAGAACTGAATCAGTTTTTTCAAATACCGAGCGCCACCTAAAATATTTTCTTCGGGATCATGAATGTCTTCGATTCCTAAATACTCAGCCGTTGATTGCGTGATTTGCATCAAGCCTTTTACGCCCGTAAAACTGCGTGCCGTTGGATCCCAGTGAGACTCTTGATAGCAAACGGCCGCCACCAATTGCCATGGCAATCCGTATTTCATGCCCGCACGTTTAAAGTAGGTGATGTATTCGGGTAATCTCGATTTTGTACGCAGTTTGAAAATTTCAATATCGGATTGTGACAGCTCTTCAGAATAAATACGGTACTGTTCATAGATTTTTTGAACGCGACCTTCGCGCGATGCTTTTTGAAACCAGCTGCGCATTAACGGATTTAGAAAATCTTGTTGTTCGGCGATCATCCAGTTCAGTGAGAAATTGTCTTTTAGTTTGAATTTGAATTCTAGGTTACTGAATTCTTTTAAATGGAAAACGCCTTCATTACTGTTCGCAATCAAACAATCCGCATGGCTGTTCGAGATTTCACTGAAAGCCCGCGCGGTTGATCCATTTAGCCACACTTGAATGCGTGCTGTAGGAATGCTTTTAACCAGTTCTTGGTGGGATACGACATTCTTGTTGCGCTCAAAAGAAATAATATCGAGTCCAATTAAATCTTTTTCAGAGGCCGCGTCCACGCGTTTACGGCAGAACACGGACAACGAGGCCGATTCATAATCAGGCCCGATAACGTCCGCGTGGGTCTCTACAAACGCACGTGGGAAGCGTCCCGCGGCTATGTGACCTTCACCACGTTTGTACGCAGCGATCAAATCGTCTTCATTGCGATAGGCTTTGAACTCAATTTTTTTGCCATATGTTTTAGCAAAATCGGCAAGCAGATCGTGATCGATGCCTTGGCTGATTTGTTTTGTTTTAGAAGAGTAAGAAAGTGGATGTCTTAATATAAGGACGTTGAGTGCCGGTAATTCTTGTAGTTTCATTGCTTGTCGATCTGAATAATAGCGAGGCCCTTCGCAATGAATTAGACCGACCAGAGGTAGAAGTAATAGTGTCCGAAAAAAAGGCATAAGGACGCTTGTTAATCTAGAGACTCTAAGGGTTCAAGTCAGATGACGTTATTTGTTTCACCAACTCGAAATAAAGACCGGCTTAATGTGCGCGTCAAAAAATTTTACATGATATCGTAACATTTTTTCACTAGTCTTTCATTCTTTCGAGGGGAAAAAATGTCAGAGTTTTCGTATTTTCAAACCAGGGGATGGATCGAAGTTGTTGTCGGATCCATGTATAGCGGAAAAACAGAAGAGCTTATTCGTCGTGTACGTCGCGCCGAATTCGCCAAACTTAAAGTTCAAGTTTTTAAACCCGTGATCGACAATCGTTATCGCGTAAAAGAAGTTACATCTCATAATCAAAACACGGTCGATGCGACACCATTAAATAACATCGAAGAAATCTGGAATCATCTAAATCCAAAAACGCGCGTGGTGGGAATTGATGAAGGTCAGTTTTTTAGCGCCGAAATCGTAAACATCGTGCAAGACCTGGCCGATCGTGGTTTGCGTGTAATCATCGCAGGATTAGATACGGACTGGATGGGTAAACCGTTTGAACCAATGCCCACCTTGATGGCCATTGCCGAGAACGTCACAAAACAACACGCTGTTTGCATGCGCTGTGGAGCTCCGGCAAGTCGCACTCAAAAAATCGCTGGTGGAAATTCGCAAATTGAAGTCGGTGCTACCGAATCCTATGAAGCTCGGTGCCGTGAACACTTTGTTCCGCGGGTTGATTCACGTCCAGAAGCCACGCTTGAGCCAACCAAAGAAGCCAACCCTTAATTCTAAGGGTTGCACCAATCGCAAACTGAATAAATTTGATTATCAAGGGTGTTGTAATAGACATCCGTTTTTTTATAGGGAGCCACGCAAACAGGATTTGCTTTGTATCCTTGATTATCTGTGCGGCAATAAAAGTCGGGATTGCAGCGATGATTGGCTGTTGAAAACAAACCATCATACGAATAGCCACGCGATTCGCAGGCTTCGGCTTCTGAAGTTTCCCCGTGGCAGGCCATGATTTTACCTGCCGCTGTTGTTTTTATAAAAACTCGAATTTTATTTTTTTGATTTTCTGGATTCCACAAAAAATTCATAGAATTGGCACTGTTGTGAATGAGTTTTATTTCGGCGATGTATTTATTTAATGAGGCATACTCTGGATCGACGATCCAGGGAGTGGGCCAAGCAGCAGACGTTGCTAATCGAATAGGAAGGTACGGATAAGCCCCTTCGGGAGCGCGGCTTACAAGCGCTCCGTTTTTTACACTGCTCGGAACTCCTAAAATTTTGAGTTCAACTCTGGTTAACGTAATCTTGTTATCAAAGACGTATCCACCTGCAATTGTTCCACTAGAACCACCTGCCAAAATATAATTAAGAGTTACATTCGAAATGCTATTGATTGCTGTATTTACAGTATTTTGTCCTTGTCCCAAGATCGTCGGGCAAATTGTGGGATCGCTCGTGGCTTGTCGTAAGGATTTAACTAAAATACGCATGCTTAGTTCAGAAGAACTTTGCGATTTTAATCGGTTTCCTGTTTGTAAAACGTCGATAATGCTTAAAGAAAGCAAAGCAAATATAACCGACAGCGTAAGAGCCATCGCCAGCGCAGATCCACGATTATTAGTTACAGCGAATACAGACATAATAATCTATCCAATCAAAAATAGGGGCGCTGCATTTTTTTCCGCAGCTGTAAGTACGAAACGTACGATGAGGAGATTCGCCAACTTTTTGTGTTGTAGACCCTGCCGGGCAGGTAGTGGCACCTGTAATTTGGTTAGGCACGTCCGCATAGAAAAAACCATAACCCATTGGGTTCGCGCGTGCGAGTTGGTAACTACCACCGATGACGCAATTTGCATTAGTCAGGCATTTTCCGGTTCCGGCATCGTACTGACTACCGTTTAGGGTGCACGCTTGCTCGCCAGTGAGTTCAGACAAGCAATAACGGATAACATCGCCGCCATCGACAAGAACGGGAAGTTCCAGTGTGCGTCGTCGTTGAGCGCGATCACTATTGTTAGGGACAGTGACTTCCGTTTCGATTTCAATTTGCGCGATTTTTTTTGTTAAGCTTTGTGCGTTGTAATTGTAGTTCGTTGCCGGTGAACCTGGCTTTAAACCCATTGTCAGTTTTTCGATGCGCAAATTATTATTTATAACTAATCCGGCTTTTATTGGCGTTGACGAAAAAACACCAAAGCCTTGATAGCCCTCTAACTCAAGGTTTGTTTGCGCGGCGGAAAGAGTCTTGGTAACCAGTGACGAGTTGCAAGCGGCTTGGCTGTATATCCAATCAGAGATTGAAGATATAACTTCGAGTCCTTCTGTTCCCGCCTTTTGGGCAATAGTGTTGGATTTAGCAATCATAGAAACATAGCCGATACCAATTGCGACCATGGCAGCGATACTGATTGCAACTAGAGTTTCAATTAATGTCATTCCTCTATTATTCAAAAGCACCTCATACAGCTATAATATTCTTCAGTGTAGCCATCTTGGATATCGGCCTCAGAAACTTTAGTAGGTACTATGCCCGCAGGACATGATTGCGCACCCGTGATGGGATTTATCGCTTTGGATGCATCACCTTGTAATATAAATTTATCACAAGGAGCAGTGCCCATTGCCCCTATGCACGCATACTGAATGAAGTAACCTGAATTTTCGCAAAAACTGACCGGAGTGCATGTTCCTTCGGATTCACTAAATGATCCGCCTTGAATGCGGCATGATTCGCGTAATGATACTTCAGGGATGCAGCCAAAGACTTGGTTGCCGACAGTTTCAACTAAGGTTTCGAAAAAGACTTCTCGAGTAGGACGGAACGTTAAGGTTCCGCTAGAGCCAGCCACTTGTACATCCATTTTTAATCGGATTTGCATTGCTCTGCGAGTTGTCTGACTGGCATCTAGTTTTAGGAATTTATCACCTTGTGAAACCGACGTTAATTTACGAAGTCGAGCCTGCAATCCGTCGGCAGCGGCTATACGCAAGTCCCGTGATAATTGCACACCATTTTGCAAATCATTTGAGCCGGATACGTTGAATGTTCCTGGGCCCGAGTATTTCCATGCTGAACCATCTGTATTTACAGGAATTGAAATATTAACACCATTCCATGCGCCCGCAGCGCCTTCATCCGGAAGGTTGAGCCCGTAAAAGGTTCGAGTGCAAGAACTTGCAGGATTATAGTTGGCATCAAACCCGGCAATATTAAACGTCTTCGAGCTTCGCAGCCACGAACTGATTGCGGAAACGTAATCAGAGGAGCCAACTTCGGCTTCGGTAAGTCTTCGTAAATTAACAAAGCCAGTGAGCATTGACGAAGAAATGAGTGTAATGAAGGACACTATCCCAATAGCAATAATTATTTCGACTAAAGTAAAACCATTCTCATTTCGTTTCATATCTGAGTTCTAGTTTGACTTAGAAATATGCTTTTGTATAGTTGATAGATATTATGAATGACCGAAAAAATTATTATCTTTTTGCGGGTTTAATTGTTGTCGCTATTGCTGTTTTTGTTTCCCGTAATAAATCGTCTCAAATTGAAAACCTTCGAGTTTCAGCACCGGCTATGCCTCAGTCGTCGACTAAAGCAAATTCCTCGAATAGAGGGAGCACATCAAAACTGGTGGAGCCACCACAGAAATCCATACAAATTCAGGCTATTCAACAAAAAGCAGAGTCTAACGAGCGATTGAAAAAAGAAATGTTAGATAAAAACGTATCCGTTAAGAAAAACTTTGGCGATGAAACCTTTCTTCAATATACAGCGAACCCGAAATATAATTTTTTACCAAAAGATTTAGATGACGGAATGGCCGGGATTGTGGGTAGAAGCGGCAATCCAAAAGAATTTGTAGCTATTATTGCTCGCCAAGGTGAAACATCTGAAAGAGATATCAAAGATTTTTTGCCAGAACTGGCGAGGCAGTTCCCTGAAGTATCGCCTGAAATCGTCGCATCTCATTTGACTCGTGCTTCGATGCCGACAGAAAAAGAATCGGGATTGAAAGAGGGCATGTGGATGGTTTTGCATACAAAAGAATTACAGCTCTATATTTTTCGGGCTAATCGTAGTGATGGCAAAGGCAGCTATATGATCGTTAGCCAAGGCAACACAACAACTAATCCTGCAATCATTCAAGATTTGCAGGATACGATCAGGTCATTAAAAGCTGTTCCAGCTAAATGAAAAAAAGACGATTTTTACTTTCATTTTTATTCTCATTTAACGGGATGATGTATGAACTTATGCTATCGCAAAACTTAAGTGCTGCGTTGGGCGGAACTCTTTTAAGATATTTTATTACGATCGGTCTATTTACATTGTGCTTGGGTTCGTCGGCATTAGTGTTTGATTACTTTCCTGAAAAATATAAATCGGTTTCTTATTTATATAGAATTAATTTATTTTTTGTTGTCGGTCTTTTGTTTTTGCCAATTTATTTCTATACCGCCGAGCTGCTGCTTGGGAAAAACTTACTATCTTACACAGTTTTTCAGTATGTTTACCATGCTCCGCTGATTGTTATTGCGCTGGTCACTGGTTTTGAAATTCCTTATCTTTTTCATGGTCAGGCGGACGATCGTAAATCACAAATTTTAGCGTTCGACTACGTGGGCATGTTTTTGGCCTGCTTGGCTTTTCCATTATTGTTTATCGAGAATTTGGGATTGTTCGGCTCTTTTGCATTCATACTGGCTTTGCAAGGTCTGACCGTTTGGCTTCTTAAGGTGTTGGTATGAAAATATACTTTGGCGTGATGGCCTTGTTAATGTCGTTTTGTAGTCTAAGTTATCAGTTCCTGCTGGTGAAGATGATAGTCCCCTTTGTGCAAAACGAAGTGCTTTGTCAGTCAGTGACATTAGGGTTTTTCTTGTTGGCGATGGGAATGGGGAGCTACGTCGCTCCAAAGCTCTATGCCGCCGGAGGAATATTGGGTCGACTTGTTCGAGTTGAATTCAGTATTAGCCTAGTTGCTTTCTTCATGAGTTTCCTGATTTATGCACTTCAATTAACTATTCAGCTTTATGTAGATGAACACGTGGGCTTTGGGCCGCTAGCAAAAACTCTTTTCTTTCAGTTTTTCACTGTTTTGTTAGGCTTTCTAACGGGATTAGAAACTCCGTATTTGTTTTACTTGGCAAAAACTAGAAATAATTACGTCAGTTTTAATTTTCTACTTGCGTCTAATTATTTGGGCGCCGTTGTCAGTGCCTTTGTTACAAGTTTTGTCTTTAGTCGGTTTTTTTCACCCTCGATGTCATTGATCTTCGTGGCGCTTGTAAATACTCTGGTGGGCGTGTTGATGGCATTTACTGAACTTCAGAAATGGCCGCATCGAATTTTATCCGTGATTTCATTTTCTGTTTTGCTCCCTTTGGCTTTTATAGCGACACAGAACAACCGCGCGCTGGAACAAATGTTTTTGAAAGCGTTTTATTATGACTTTAAATTAGAGTCTTTATCACTGTTTGATTTTAGCCAGCACTTAAAATTTTCTAGAGACTTACAAGATGTTCAACGCATCTACACTCCTTACCAAATTATAGATATTTTGCCCGCGCAAACTCGATTTGCTGACTATCTCAATAGTGAATGGTCATTGTTTTTAGATCATCAACCGCAGTTCTCTGTCGATTCTTCGTCTCTGTATCACGAGACCATGGTGTTCGGCGCTTTGAATCTGAATAAAACAAAACCCGCTAAAATTCTAATATTAGGTGGTGGAGACGGTTTAGTCGCTCATGAACTGCTTAAGTTCAGTTTTGTGAAATCCATCGATTTGGTAGAGCTAGACGAGGTGATGCTTAATCTTGCGAACTCTGATCCAAGGTTTGTTGAGTTAAACCGCTATTCATTGTCGGATCCAAGAGTCTCCGTGATTGTTGACGACGCCTATAAATACATTAAGCTCTCTCAACGGAAATACGATGCTGTCTTTATTGATTTTCCGTTCCCAGTAAATTTTGAACTTAGTCGCCTTTACAGTATTGAATTCTATCGGCTTGTAGAACGAATATTGGCGGATGATGGATTTATAATTCTGGATTTGCCTCTTAAATACAGAACTGAAGAAACAGACTCGCCTCAGGTGGCGATATCTCGAACAGTCTATCAATCTGGATTTCACAATATGCTTATGTTTGGACCACTCAATCCGTTTCTGTTCGCAAATAAAATGAAGGGCAGTTTAGAATTTGACTATAGTGAAGTTAAGGATCGCGTGTCGGCACGAACGATAATGAATCTTATCCCCGTTAACGAATTTGAAATAGAGCAGATCAAAGCCAGTGGTCCCATCAACAGCATTTATAAACCTATGGTGTTCCGATGAAGATTTT
>CAZCHT010000029.1:0-36201 GCA_964498705.1 uncultured Bdellovibrio sp.
GTTGGCTACGCCAACAATACCGCATCCATGCGGCGGCTGAGCCTCTCAAAAATAAAAGTCATTGTTAACCAAAGGCAACTTGTTCCAAAACTTTTGAAAAGCGAAAACCAAAAGAATCTAAAACTTCGCCACCCCCACCACGGCCGCCGTTAGGTCCATTCTACGATTTCTCGTCCAGTACTCTCGATTGGGAATTCTTTTTAAATGGAAAAGACTGATTACTTTATTTTCTCGGGTCTTGTTTCCAACGATTAAAAATTAAGCATCCACGTATTCGGAACCATGCCCCAAAACAATGGGGGGTGTGGCAAAAAATTCTGATCTTTTCCTCTCTTTATTTCTGGAATTTCGGAATGAATCTGCTGGCGCTTTGCGGAGACTCCTGTCTTTGGGAGGCTCAGCCGCCGCATGGATGCGGTATTGTTGGCGTAGCCAACCGGCTGCTTGAGCCGGGGGCGCCTAGCCCATGGAGGGCGTCCCCCTAAAAACACAACTCTCATACAGAAGGAAGATCCCCGGTCTTACCCCAGACTAAAATCTTCAAACGACGAACGAATCCCACTCGAAAAGTCCTCGGGATTTCTTGAGGTATAAAAATAATTTAACCTTTCCTTTCCCCGCGATGTCTTACTAGTAGCGAGGTGTGGAAAATGAAGAATCAGCTATTTATTGCATTGTTAATGTCAGCTCTAATTCCATTAGGATGTACCGACCGAACCGAAGTCGTGCCGACAACGGCTCCTGATGTTCAAAAGATCTCAGACGCTCCTACTAATCAAAGCGTCGATGTAAGGCCGGCTACGGGCTCGGAGTGCAGCCAGGGCGGCATTGTTTATACGATCTACGTAGATCTAAACTTCAGCGATAGCTTTGATGTCGATGATTCCGTTCTTAAAAGTTTCAACGTTTGTAATGGAGCCAACGGATCTGACGGTACAAATGGAACCAATGGAGCTAACGGCACGAATGGCAATGGGGTCGCCTTTGCGGTTGTCAGCGCGTCTGTCGAGCAATGCCCAACAGGTGGCTCAACAATCCTAATGGCTACTGATGTAGGCAACACGGGCGTTTATAGTGTCACTGCGGCTAATCAACAATCGATGACAGTCTGTAATGGACAGAACGCCTCGACACCTGCGTATTCTCCCGTCGAGGCCATATATGCGTGTGGTGAGAATGTTCCTTATAAAGAAGTTCTATTGCGGTTAAATAATGGTCAGGTACTTGGTTCATTTTCAAATAATACAGCGGGGGACATGACTCGTTTAGCATTCCTGCCGGATGGAAATTTCATGAACACTGATAACAGTGGTTGCCAGTTTTCTTTAGCGACTTCGAGTGATCATAAAACACGATCAATTAGTTGGTCAGGTACGGTTCAAAAATCGTGGTCGATTAGTTACTAAGATTCGCCTCTCCCAAATGTCAAAAAAAAGCCCACTTGAGAATTCCTCAAGTGGGTTTTTTGCATTTCTATTTTAGAAAAAATGGAACTATTTGCTGAATCTATTTACTAAAACTATTTTACGACAATCCAGTTCGCAGAGTTAGTTGCGTACGGAGCCGTTAGATCAGAAACATCAGCTGATGAATCTTGAAGAGCTAGTTTTGAGCCTTCCATCATTGGAAGAGACGAAGCTAATTGGAATGCGCCAAATCCTGCTGAAGCAAAACGTGAACGAGCTGTTCCTAAAGCCGCTTTTACCGCAGCGTACGCATCTAAACGACCGAAACCGTAAACTGGATTCCAAACTGGAGCCGCAATTGGACCGCCGTTTTGATCTACGAAGCGTAGAGTTTTCATCATGATTTCACGAATATTTTGCGGAGTGAATTTTGGATTCACTTGGAATAACAATGTTGCTAAACCCGCAGCATGTGGGCACGCCATTGAAGTGCCAGACATTTCTTGGAAACCACCACCTGGAACAGTTGAACGTACATTTACGCCCGGAGCTGTGAAGTCAGGTTTTTGAATTGTTTTGCCTTGGAATATTGCTGGACCGCGAGATGAGAACGACGCAATTTTGAAATTTGAATCCGTCGCGCCAATTGCAAGTACAGAAGGGTGTTCGTGTGGCGTTGTGATTGTTTTTGAACCAGGACCCGCGTTACCCGCAGAGAATACTGGCAAGATACCAGCAGCTTCCCAAGCCGTAATCGCACGGTAGAATAATTCGATATCTGGTGCGCCGCCCGCATTCCATGAATTGCTGATCAAACGAGGAGAATCCGCAGTCGCTGGATTGCCATCCGGATCAAGCATGAATTGCATTGATTTAAGCATCATATCATAACCGTCTAAAGCCGCAGAGCCGATCATTTTCGCGCCCGGAGCTACACCGATTTTCACGCTATCACGATCGCCACCAAGGATTGTTCCTGTCGTGTGAGTTCCGTGAGATTGTTTATCTGTCGGTTCGGTGATTTTGTTTTGAGATGCATCATAGAATAATGCGATTTTGCCTTTAAGAGCCGGATGTTTACCGTCGATACCAGTGTCTACTAAACCAACTACTACGCCTTGACCGTTAATGTCTGGGCGCTCGGCATATAGTTTATCGATACCAAGATCTTTTAAACCGTAAGTGTAATCAGCCGCTTCACGACCGCTGCGTACCGGATGCGCTTCTACGGGCAATGTGTAATTAACTTTGCGGTTGGCGTAGATTTTTTCTACCGCTGGGCTTTGAGATAAAGCGCGTAAACCAGTTGGTGTTACATCAAGAGCCAACGAGTTATTGATCCAAAATTGGTTAACAACTTTGATATCGCGAGGATTTGATTGAACTACGCCCGCTACGTTTTTCGCAGATGCTTGGTACATTTGCATCAAGTACTGCTTTACTGAAGTGCTTTCGTATCGACGAGGCGCTGGTAAATTCGTTGGGTATTTTAACAATACAACTACGCGAGTTGTTTGAACCGAACGTGTGTTTAGAAAGTTATTTAAAGCCGGGTCAACAAAAGTGACCGCTAGTGCTTGTGCGGACAAAGCTAATATAGCTAAAATGCCTGTTAATTTTCTCATTTAAAACCCCTTTTAATTAATGAAACTTAAATTATCTTCTTACAATGCGGCTTTGATTGATTGTGTGTACACGTGCGATGTAGGCAATCAGAGCCTTTCTGTTTTGTTGGTAGTAATACGTCACAGTCGAAGGATCTGGATATTTTTGATTAGACACTTCTACAGTAATTTGAAGGTCTTTGTACCAATTCCAGCTCCAGTCTTGCATACCACCGTTAACTTCGTACCACGCGTATCCGTTTGTGATACCACCTTTGAAAACTTTAGAAGCACCGATGTATGGCGCGTTTGTCGCGTACTCTACGCCTAAACCGTTAATCAAATCAGCCAAAGGAAATTTATCCGGTACAGTGTCGAAAGGAAGACTTACAACTTCAGCACCACCGTGGTAGTTCGCTGACAACTGGAATTTACGAGTGGCTTGCCATTTCATGATCGCTTGAGTTTCTAAAGCACGGCCATCCAAAGTATTTTTGTCGTTACCTTTCTCAGAGAAATCAGGGAAATCACGATTTAAATCTACGAAGTTCGCATTACCACGTTGAGCCAGGGCAGCGCCATCTGGATTCATTGAAGGCAAAATGTAGATTTGAGTTGTATCAACTAATTTAGTTAAATACGCATCTTTGCCGTAGTTAGAAAGTAGATCTTCAATAAGAAGAACCATTAACTCACGACCAACGATTTCATCACCATGCATATTAGCGATGTATTTAAATTCTGGTCTGTTGTCGTTCGCGCGAACGTTTTTAGATATTTTAACAACCCAAAGATCGCGACCTTTAACTGATTTTCCGATCGACATCATTTGCGCTAATTGCGGGTATTTCGCAACGGCCGTTTGAATACGTTGAGCTGTCTCTTCTGGAGTTGGGTATTTAGGGCCACGAGTAAGTGCTGCTTTTGTATCTAAAACAGCCGCGCGGATATTTGATCGAGTGATGAATTGGCCTAAACCTTTAGGGCCGTACACCTCAAAGCCTGATGCACTGACGTGATCGATTGTTAATTCTTTGTATTGAGCAAATAAGCGCAGGTTTTGCTTACCATAGATGTAATACGATTCTTGCGTTAAGCTAGTTGCATTTGTTGTGAATGCAAATGCTGAAAATAATAGGACTAATGCGATTCCCTTGATCATGATTTCCCCCCTTGGATACTCAAAATTTACGGCAGCTGAATAATTGTCCAGGGGGTATTTAAAAGGCAAGAGTAAAAGTTCAAAAAATTCTTATGGGAGATATTGGATTTGCTTCTTCAAGCGGACTTCGTTCGAAACTATCTCAATATCCTCGGGGATTTCCACGCGACCGCCTCGGGGCAGAGTTTGATCGATCTTGTTTTTATTCATCCAAGTTAAAAATAAACGCCGTTCATCAAAACAAACGAGCTGTTTGTCTTTGCCTTTTTCCGGCAAAATATCGCCGGTTAAGCGCGCCTGGATTGGCGGAATTGATCGTCGCCATTCTGGTTTCATAGAGCCTTTTTTAAAGGCAATCAAATATGAGAATGTCAGGCTATCATTTCGAAATGGCAGGTTTTTTTCAATTTTATCCATCCATGTTGGTTTCTTAAATAAGATCCGGTCATGACACCAATCTCTTTGCGAATGAACCATCAGGGGACAGGCTTTTTGATGCATACACGGCGCTAGAATTTCAAAATCATTATCGATTAAATACTGGCGCGTTTCAGATAGTCGGCGACCTTCCGTCTGAGTCGATGGTTCAACGATAACCAAATGAGAAAATTGATTCAACAAGTCATTACGGTTCGCCATTTCAGTTAAGCTATAAGAAAAAACGCCCAAGTGGTGACGATATTTGTGCGCTTCGAATTGGGTAACCACATCCGCAGAAACAGCAGCCGAAGCTTCTGGTGGAATCTTGTGGCGATCATACATCGTAATCTTGCCTTTGAATCCCGATTGTCTAAGAGACCATGACGATGCGCCAAGTCCCGCGCCGTAATCAAGTGCATTTTCGAACTGATCCAATGGTACTAATGAGCTCAATTCATTGAGCACACATTGATTACGCAAAAAATTAAGAGGCAAATAGTACGCCCATTGAGCGATTTGAGCGCGCGGTTCATTCCATGGAGTCGCTTGATTCGGATTATTAATATAGAAATCCGATTGCCACTGAATGGCCGCAGCGATGCGCTTGGAATCGGTCAGACTTAGTCCAAGCGTCTTTAAATGTTCATTGATGGCGACCTCAAGGGAAACCGGGATTTGAAATTCTCTTTTTATTTTCATTACTGTCTCTGTGTCTGTAGTTTTTCAAATTCTAGTTTGAAGTCGTCAAAAATATCGATATCGTCCATGCAATTAAAATGAGGGCACTTGTCGTTTAAACACTCGTGCTTTGCGGGGCAACTTACTTTAGGTAAATATGTTTTCGTCATCGGCCCACGAGGTGCCCAGCGCTTGGGATGTTGCACTTTGATCGGCGAGAAAATTCCAAATGAAGGAACGCCCAAAGATGCCGCTAAATGCAGGACGCCCGTGCTGGGAGCCAGAATACCGGTGCTTGAGCTAAGCAAACTAAGCAGCTCAAAGCTGTTCACTTTGCCATGTAGACTCAAGAAAAAATCCCGGCCTTCAAAGCGTAGCAAAATTTCATCTAGGTATTCAGAATCCGCAACCGTACCAGTCATCACTATTTTTATATCAGGAAACGAATTATGAAATGAGGTAATAAACTGCACGAACCGCTCTTGCGGCCAATTCAGCGCGCTGCCGGCCATTCCCGGATGAATAATGAAATAGCCATTTTCTTTTAAATGCCATTTGTGCAGCAAAATTTCATTTTTGCCCGCTTCCATTTTTAAAATGGGGGTCGGCTGGGCGGTGATTTTCGTTCCATGTAGTTTGTTTGCTAAAATTTGTACGAGTTGGAAATTGTAATCACTTTCGTGAATTTCGGCGTTAGATCGTTTTTGACGTAGTCCTGCATTTAAAAATAAGAACGAGTGCCATTTAGATAAAACACCGACGCGAATAGGAATTCGAAAATAAAATAATAAAAAATGAACCCACCAAGGACATTGGAAACTGACAGAGGCATCAAACAAACCCGTTTTTAGTATTTCATACAGGTCGTGAAATCCCTGCCTATCCTTAGTTAAAGAGGAATAATTACGTTTAGGAACCGAATGTTCAGGAATGAATTCTAAGCCTTTAGAGATCAGCCAATGTTTTGAATCCTCTTTCAAACTAGGGTGATCGTCCGTACACATGGTACAGACAAGATCACCAATTTTGTCGAGTCGAATAAAGAGGATTTTGCTCATTACTTATAGCTATCAAGAGGCGCACATGAACAAACTAAGTTTTTGTCCCCGTACGCATTGTCAATTCTTCCAACCGCTGGCCAAATTTTATTCTGACGTAACCACGCTTTTGGATAAGCCGCTTCTTCACGAGAGTACGGCATATTCCATTCCGTTTTGATTACCATCTGAGCTGTGTGAGGGGCATTTACCAACGGACTTTTCTCCAATGTGTATTTGCCAGTCTCAACCGCTTTGATTTCGGCATGGATCTGAATCATGGAATCAATGAAGCGATCTAATTCCGCTTTTGATTCGCTTTCGGTAGGCTCGATCATTAATGTTCCTGCAACTGGCCAGCTCATCGTTGGTGCGTGGAAACCGTAATCCATTAAACGTTTGGCAACGTCCGTTACGTCTACGCCTGATGCTTTCTTAGCTGGGCGCAAATCAACGATACATTCATGCGCTACTAATCCTTCGCGGCCTTTATATAATACTGGGAAGTACGGATTTAATTTTTTAGCGATGTAGTTTGCACTCAAGATACTAACTAACGTCGCTTTCTTCAAACCTTCAGAGCCCATCATTGTAATGTACGCCCAAGAGATAGGAAGAATGCTAGCACTGCCCCAAGGAGCCGCTGTCGTAGAGGTGATACCTTTCGCTGGTCCACTTTCTGGAACGCTCGTTAAGCGAGGTAAGAAGTCTTGTAGGTGTTCACGAACACCGATTGGGCCAACACCTGGTCCACCGCCACCATGTGGGATCGCGAACGTTTTGTGTAAGTTCATATGAGATACATCGGGACCAAATTCACCCGGGCGAGCTACGCCGACCAAGGCGTTCATGTTGGCGCCATCCATGTAAACCTGACCGCCATTATCGTGAATAATTTTGCAAATCTCAGTGATTTGCTCTTCAAACACGCCATGAGTTGACGGGTAGGTTACCATCAACGCGGCTAAATCATTTTTATACTCTTCTGCTTTTTTCTTAAGATCAGCAATGTCGACGTTGCCTTGATCATCACACAAAACTAGAACGACCTTCATGCCTGCCATTACTGCGGATGCCGGGTTGGTTCCATGCGCTGATACGGGAATCAAACATACATTTCTATTCGGTTGTTTTTTTGAAATATAATATTCGCGAATAACTAATAGACCCGCGTATTCACCTTGTGAACCTGCATTGGGTTGCAATGATACAGCCGAAAAACCAGTCACTGCACAGAGTTTGCTTTCAAGGTCTTGAATCATCTTCATATAACCTTGCGTTTGAGAAACGGGTGCAAATGGGTGAAGTTGACTTACTTCAGGCCATGAAACGGGAACCAGTTCCGTCGTCGCGTTTAACTTCATCGTGCATGATCCCAGTGGAATCATTGAATGAGTCAATGTGAAGTCTTTGCCTTGTAAACGATAAATGTAACGTAACAGTTCAGTTTCGCTGTGATATGAATTGAATGTTTCGTGAGTCAAATAATCGGACTTACGTGTAAAGAACGCCGACCACGACGCTGCTGTTGGCGGTTTTACTTTATCAAAAGTCAATTGAGCCGGTTTCTTGGCATGTTTTGCAAACATCGCTAGAACTTCATTCACCGTCGATGTTGTGCATGTCTCGTCAAAAGATAGACCGATTTTATTTTTAGCTACTAAACGGAAATTGTACTCGTTCTCATAACCTGTTTTTAAAATCGCTTCGGCATTGTCCGTTTCAACCGTTAACGTATCAAAGAAAGAATTGTTAGCAATTGTGAAACCCATCTCGCGTAAACCATTAGCTGTCGCGGATGTAAGGGTCGCTACGCGTTCAGCGATATTTTTTAGACCTTTAGGTCCATGATAAACGGCATACATCGCCGCCATATTGGCAAGTAACACTTGCGCTGTGCAAATGTTCGACGTCGCTTTTTCGCGGCGGATATGTTGCTCGCGAGTTTGCAATGCTAAACGAAGTGCCGGTTGATTTTGTGAATCTTTACTGACGCCGATGATGCGTCCTGGAATATTTCGTTTATGAGCTTCTTTGCAGGCTAAGAACGCTGCGTGAGGACCGCCGTATCCAAATGGAACTCCAAAGCGTTGCGAGTTTCCGTAAACGATATCTGCGTCCCATTCCCCTGGCGGAGTAAGAACAGTTAAAGCCAATAAGTCAGTTCCAACGCAAACGATGCTACCATTTTGGTGGGCTTTGTCGGCTAGGGCTTTGAAGTCTTCAATGTTACCTTCTGTATCTGGATATTGAACAAATACGCTGAATGGTTTTACAGAGAAGTCGGTAGTTCGCGGATCTTCAATACGCATTTGTAAACCTAAAGGTTCTGCGCGTGTTTTTAAAACTTCAATCACTTGGGGATGAAGTTTTGGAGATACGATAAAAACATCGGAAGGATTTTTAGCTAAATGGTAGGCCATTGACATGGCTTCAGCCGCTGCTGTGGCTTCATCTAGCAAGGACGCATTGGCGATTTCCATTTTAGTTAAGTCTGTCACCATGGTTTGAAAATTCAAAAGTGATTCCAAACGACCTTGTGAAATTTCGGCTTGGTAAGGCGTGTAGGCTGTATACCAAACCGGGTTTTCAAGAATGTTACGTTGAATGATCGTTGGCGTATGTGTGCCGTAGTAGCCTTGACCGATCATATTTTTGAAAAGTTTATTTTCTGACATGATCTTTTTCAAATTTAGAAGAAGATCCGCTTCCGAAACCCCGCCACCAACACTCATCGTGCTTGTGTTTAAAATAGTCTTTGGAACCACTTGGCGAGCTAGGTCTTCCAAAGTCGAAAAGCCAATTTCTTTCAACATGGCTTTTAGATCATTTTCATTTGGTCCGATATGTCTGGTTTCAAATTCGTGCTGGGTATTCATTCCGCTTAAGTCCTTCTTTAAACTGATTTTGCCGTTGTTTTACGTACTTTTTTAGCCGTTGTCTTTGTGGCCGTTTTTTTAGACGTCTTTTTACCTGAGCTATTTTTAAGTGCAGAGAATTGCTTTTCTACTTTGTTTTTTTGAGCCACTAGTTTGTCTTTATAGCTCTCAAGATTTTTTTCGATTTCCCATGCCGATTTTTTAATTTGCGCCACAGTTTTGCGAACGTCTTTGTCCAATTGCTTTTGCGTTTGGTTGATTTGCTTCATTAACGAATTATATTTTGTCTGCGCTTGCTTTACCGTTTTATCTTTTTCAACGTTGATAAAGCTGTTGATTTGAGTTTTTTTAGCCGCAAATTCTTTGTTAAGGTGGTTCAACTCCCCAACCATTTTTTTAACCTGGGTGTTTTTACTAATTTGTTGAGATAATTTTGTCTTCATGCTTTGTAACCATGATTCCATAGTGACTCCTTGGATATAGGTTTAAGAACGTGTTTTATAAGGTAAATTTCATTTTTTTAATTAACATACCTGGTACTCTTTTGCCACCTAAATGTCTTTGGAAATAGGTCGTCGTTTGTGGCTCAAGTTCCGCAAATTCAGTAACGGCCTCTAACTCGTCTCCCCACAAATCAAACAGGGTATCATCAAAGCGCAAGTCCGCGATAGGACCCTGAATTTGGCCATTTTCGACCCAGAAACAGGCATACCGAGTCATGCCTGTAATTCGAGCGTCCATGGGATTAGACCAGTTTAAATAGTGTAAATTAGAAATAAAGATTCCGGTACCTAATGCTGTTAAAATGCTGTCACGCTTAAGCACTCCTGTGTCAATGCTCATAGAGCGAAAGCCCTCGTCCTCGTCAGCCAGATTACTTTCTACATTAAACTCAACGGCACTCTTTGTGGAGGTGAATAGATTTATCAACTGACCGTTTTTAATCACCGGCAACTGAGCAGGGGCTTTTTCACCTAAGCCATTAAATTGAGGACCCATTCCCAGTGAGAAATCTTCAGAAACAGAAAGCATCGGCGAAAGCTGCAATTCTTTTTCAATAAGTCGTTTTAAAGGATTGCGGCCTAAGCGATACGATCGCTGACTAGCAGCACCCCAGTTTAACATCTGCGCCATTTCAGAAACAGCACCGGGGCCAAGGTAAACACGGTAGTTGCCAGGGGTTAATTCGACTTTTGGTTTCTTCATCATTTCTAGGGATGTCTGGCTATGCTGAAGTTGCTGAATGAAGTCTTCGCCGTTCCAATCACGTGCGGAATACAAACCTTTAACGGCGCGCGGTCCGTCGTACAGAGAATAATCGATAGTTACTAGTTCAGTTAAAAATTCGTGATTTACGCCATTTGAGTTTCGAACACAACTCAGCACGGGGCCGATGGAAACTAGGCCAGTGAAATCAACATGGGATGTGGATTTCGATATAAATTCTAAAATATCATTCGCATCGTGTTCGCTCCAAAGGTAGTTTGACGACGTTTGCGACGGAGCCGTTCTGTAATCCACATTTTCAGATAGCAGCTTATCCCATTCGTTGAGGGTTTTTAAAAAAGGAACTTTTATTTTTTTTAGATCTTCTTCCACATCGCTTGTTAGGGAAAAACTAAAGCGATATGATTTTTTCTGCCAAGTAATAGAAATTTTAGCCGTCGCCTGTTCAACTTGTGAATTTTGACGAACGCGATGATTGTTGTATCTAACAAAGAATGAGCTTTCAGCATCGAGAGTGCTGGTTGCCGCCGCACCCGAAGGGATATTTTTAAATACCCAATCTGAACACTGGTGATAACTTTTTAGTATTTTTTCAATGTACGTGTTTTTCATAGGACCTCTTAGCTGTTCTTTTTAATATTTTTTCAAAATATCTCTACATCTTTAAACAAACAGTATGGAGATGTATGACCCACACGTATCAATTGATTAGGTTCACCCTTGCCGCAGTAATAAGATCCGTAAACGCCGGCTTCATTACTGATTTCTGCCAATTTATTCCAGAAAGGAACGCTGACGCCGTTGTAATTTGGATTCTTAACGACATGTTTGAGTTGGCCGTCTTCAATCATCATTCCATATTCGCAACCAAATTGGAAATTACGACGATAATCATCAATAGACCAAGAACGATTGGTAGAAACCCAAATGCCTTTTTCAATACCAGCAATGATTTCCGTTAACGGTTTGCGACCGCTCTCTAAATTTAAATTAGCCATTCGATCAATAGGCGGGCGGTTCCATGAACTGGATCTAGAATTAGCAACTGGCTGGGTTTGCGCACGCTCTGCGGATTCTAGGCTGCCTAGGCCGCGCACAAGAATGCCATCTTTAATTAAATACTGCTTTTCGCTTTTTAAACCTGAGTCGTCAAATTTATACGAGGCCAGTTCAGAAAAACGATCGGGCTCAAATGTGATGTTCATTTTGGGGCCGCCATATTTCAAGTGGCCAAAGTCCGCCATGTTCACAAACGACCAACCGGCATAGTTTCGCTCATCACCTAAAATGCGATCGATTTCTAGAGGATGTCCCACCGTTTCGTGAATTTGCAATGCCATTTGGTCCGGTGACACCAATAGATCGCGGGTTTCAGTAGGGCACGGTGGTGCTTGGATTAACTCTAGCACTTCTTTGGTAATCTGATCAGTTATAGGGAATAGCAGGCTTCGCAAAAAAACTTCGGCGCCGATTTGCAGGCACAAATTGTGCGATCGCGTTTGAATGTCTCCTTGATCTTGCGCCCGGACCACTAAATCTAAATTCACGATCGAAAAATTCTGGATCCATTCCGAACCTAAAGAATCCCATTTTACTTCTTCGGTTTCAACGATCGAGACGCTGGCTGAGCGGAAAAAAATCAAAGGTGATTCATTCATTCGCGCGGTACAGTCTCTGAGTACGGTTTGGATTTCCGTCAAGGATAACGTGTCTAAAGGTTTTTGAATCTGTGATCGGTAGGTACCTTCTGATTTTGATCGGATGGAATGCGGGAACGGATAAGCCTTTTGTGTGCTGAGATGCTTGGTTTGGTTTTTTGCAAAATTAAAAGCGCGCAATAATCCGTCGTCGGAAAGATCCGTTGTCGAAGCATAACCAATATGCTGATTGAACATAACTTCAATGCGTACACCGGAATCGATTTGTGTATGGAGACCTTCAGAGAGCTCGTTACGAACAGACATGTGAGTTGTTTTTTCTGTTACGTATTTGATCCCAAAAAACTCAACTTCGTTTTTATATTGGGCGATGAAATTTCTAATGCGTGCCGTTTGTGAAACTTGAGACAATGAACACCCCACGGAAATCGATAGATCTGTAAAACAATAGACTGTTAAACCGTTTGCTAAATTAGACCAGTTTGGCAGGCAAAGCTAACGGAAACTCCAGAAAACGCTGCGTAAACTTCCGGAAATTTCTGGGCGTTGATTTGTCGCCCGTTTCTGGGTACAAGATCCGTGTGATAACAGAAAAACTACGCATTCGTGACCAATTTTTAAAAACTGACTGGGTTAAGTATCCTAGCATTCGCGATTTGAAATTAGCTGGGCGTTTGGTGAAAGTCGATAAAACGTCTTTGACGTTGTTTGTGGCGGGTAAAACTCAGAAAAACTCATTTAAGCGTATTTTGAAAAAAGCAGTTAAGAATTGGTTACAGCTAGAATCAATCCTAGTTGCCGGGGATATCTTGGGTTTGAAAAAAAATGGGCAAGTTGTATTACTAGCGCCATTTCTGGGATCTGACGGTGCCCAGTATACAGCAGAGCACGCGCAAATGATTTATCAGCAAGCGCGAAGGCAGAATGATTGGAATCGGTTTCTATCCGGAGTAAATCAGTTTTTCGCCAAAAAAGGTTTTTTATCGGTTGAAACGCCAACGCTTGTGAATAACCCGGGACCAGAACCCACGATTGATGTTTTTAAAACTAGTTACAAGCAAGGTCGCACTGTTTCTGACAAATTTTTAATTACCAGTCCAGAGTTACATTTAAAGAAAATAGTATCCCAGGCACTGTCTCCGGTTTATGAGATCACTAAAGTTTTCAGAAATAACGAGCACTCATTAAAACATAAGCCCGAATTCTGGATGATCGAATGGTATCGCCCATTCTCTGACTTGTCCGATATCGCTGTGGACGTCAAAGAATTGATTCTATTTTTAAAGACATATTTAGATATCAAGGGCAAAAAACCTGTATTTGAGAACACATCATTTGAGCAGATTTTAAAAGAGAAGTATCGCTACCGATTCGCGCCAACTACCGATGCAGGTGAACTTAAAACTTGGTTAAAAGAGCAAAATATATATTTCTCGGACTCAATGACCTTGGATGATCTATTTACGCTGGTGAATTTGGAAATGATTGAAACCAATATTGATCCCGATCGCGTTGTTTTTCTCAACCAATATCCACCCTATGCAGCTGCATTGGCAAAGATCGATCAGCAGGGTTGGGCACAGCGATTTGAAGTTTATTGGCAGGGGCTTGAGCTGGGCAACGCATTCAATGAATTGAACGATCCGGATATTCAGGAACAGCGACTTGTTGGAGACAACCTAAAGAAAAAATCTAATGGCTTAGATCCATTGCCGATAGATAGAGAATTTTTAGAGAGTTTAAAGCGGGGATTGCCGCCAACAGCGGGCATTTCTGTCGGCCTAGAGCGTCTATTTATGGCTTTGTATCTGGAACCAGATATCGCTAAGCTAAAATGGTTTTAAAATTAAAAAGGATTTTATGAAAAAGCTTTTGCTTCTATTGTCTCTGCCATTGTTGTTGATTTCATGTCGATTTTACGAAGTGGATCCAGGACGCTTGTATCGGGCTCCACAACCTTCAGAGCAAGATTTAGAAAAATATATTAATGAAAATGGCATTAAAACAGTTGTCAATTTACGTGGCGATGGAACTGGAAACACATGGTACGATAATGAAGAGCGCGTGTTGAAAAAATATAATGTTAAATTAGTTAATATTGGGATGAGTGCTAAACGTCTGCCTCACAAAAATGATTTGATTAAACTTCTAGATACTTTTGAAACGGCACAACGTCCAATTCTGATTCATTGCCGCGCGGGTGTTGATAGAACCGGCGAAGCCGCCGCTATCTATGAAATGCTGTATATGAATAAATCAAAAGAAGAGGCTCTTGATATGTTAAGTCCTAAATTCGGCCACTTTGAACAATTTATGCCGGCGAAACTTTATTTTATTCGCGAATTATGGCAAGGCGAAGACTGGGCTCGCGATATATATGATCCATGCACTCAAGACTTTAAATTCTATGATAAAAATGATTCAAACTGCACGAACACGATCAATAGAAATAAAGTAGAAAAAATTATCGGCACAGAAAGCGACACTTAATAGTATCGCCTTGTAAGCTAGAATTTATTTAGCGGCTTCAATCAATCCGGTGCCAAGAGTATTACCGGGTGATTTGGAGCCGTTTTCTTTTTTACCCTGGCAAAGTGGGTAGTACCAAATGTGACTTGCAATTGTTTTCGCTCGTTGCGAACGTCCTTTGGGTCGCAAGACTTCCCAGTAAGAACCTTCAAAAAATACTTTGTTATTATCTTCCACTTGATTGTGGATCATGTTTAAACCGCACGCCAGTGAGCGATTGCTGGTCTTTGAATCGTATTTTCGGCAATTACGTTCGTAATCTTGTTCGCGACCTAAGTGTAACTGCAACAAGCCATAGGCTGTCCCATTAGGCCCAGCTCCGGAAGCACCGACGTTACATGTGCTTTCAAAAAACACCATCGCATCGATAATACGAAGGAGAATGATTTTCTTTTCATCCGTCGTCATATTTGGAAAATTCGGACAGAATTTGACCAAATCATTGCTAGCTTTAGGATCAAAAAACAAAGGATATTTTTCAGGCGTTAATTCAGACAATACAGTCTTGCGCCAATTCCGATTGGACGGAGGCTGTGCACTGAATTCCTCACAATAGTAATTCGAAATATACGCTTGCTTCACGCCAGAGCTTTCGCTGCGTGAAAAACAACTTGTCAAATAGATGAACAGGAAAAAAATATATTTTCGAGACCCCAAACCCATAACCACCACCCGGTTCAGTAGTATTACAAGTTTCGTTCCGGGTGGGTTGTTATGGATTTGTTTTGACAGCGGGTGATGGTGAAAAAAAGAAAGGATGGACTGCAAATTGAGCGACTGGGGGGGGCGTGTCGGTCACCGTACCGCGACCGCTACCGTAGCCGCATCCGCTACCGAGGTTCCGTCGCCGTCCGCGTTTCCGTACCGTTTTTTGTTTTGAATTCGAGTCCAGTTTTTTAAACAAAGGCTGTTTTATCAGAATTGAATTCGTTATCGTTTACTTTGAGAAACTTAATTTTTTGTGGGGGAATCTTTATGAGAGTCGCTTTTTTTAGTGTTTTGATTTTAGTTTTGGGTACCTTTAACTTTGCGTCTGCGGCTACAAAGAATGAGCAGACTGTGTTGGTTAAAGCGGAGATCTTTTACAATGGGAAATTGTTATCTCGTCCTCAGATTTTGACTTTGATGAATGAGAAAACTTCGATTCAGATTGGGGATGATGAGTCGAAATTGGATTGGCAAGTGACCGCTTCTAATTCTAGTCTTCTGCCGGCGGCTGTGGATGCTATTGAACTGGATACTATCCTTGAATATACCAAAGACGGTCATACATTTAAATCGGCTCCGAAGATCATTACTGAGCCTGGGGTAGAGGCTACTATTCAGGTTGGCAGTAGTGAAGGTAATACTCTAGAAATTAGGGTTACGGCGGATAGAAAATAGGGACAGTGGCGGTCTTTTTATACGAGGTTCTTGACAGTTTATTATAAAAGGAATTACTTCGTATGTCGGACTTAATCGGACATTAAATTATAGGCAGGTATGTGGTGAAGATTATTTTGTTGGGGCCTCCTGGCGCAGGTAAGGGTACGCAAGCTCAGGTTTTGAAGGATAAATTTAGTATTCCTCAAATTTCTACTGGCGAGATTCTACGTGCTGAAATTAAAGCTCAAAGTGATTTGGGTAAAAAGCTAAAAGCCATCGTCGATTCTGGTGCTTTGGTTTCTGATGATATCATCATCGAAATCGTTCAAAAGAAAATCCAATCGCCTGAGTGTGCTAATGGTTTCTTGTTTGATGGTTTTCCTAGAACTCTACCGCAAGCTGAAGCTGTTAAAAATGCGGGTATTAAAATCGACCACGTCATTGAAATCACAGTTCCAGATTCAGAAATCATCAAACGTATGAGTGGTCGTCGAGTTCACTTAGCGTCAGGTCGCACATACCACATTGAATACAATCCACCTAAAAAAGCTGGATTTGATGACATGACGAATGAGCCATTAGTTCAACGTGACGATGATAAAGAGGAAACAGTGAAAAAACGTCTAGACGTTTACCACCAACAAACGAAACCTCTAGTTGAATACTATCAGAAGCTGGCTAAAGCCGGGGATTCTAAGGCACCTAAATATCATAGCGTTTCAGGTGTGGGCGAGATCTCTAAAATCACTCAAGATTTGATCAAAGCCGTCGACGCTAAATAGTTACGAATAAAATATTCGGAAAAAATATCCAGAATAGAAATAGAAAAGGCTTTCCGAGGAAAGCCTTTATTTTTTGGCGAATGGATTGCCGACGAGTCTAACCTATTTTTTTCGGTTCGTTTTCGTTGATGTCTTCTTTAAGTTCTTTACCGACTTTAAAGAATGGGATTTTCTTTTCATCCACTTCAATGATTTGGCGAGTGCGAGGGTTTCTTGCTTTGTACGCAGAATATTTTCTATTTACAAATGAACCAAAGCCACGGATTTCAATGCGATCGTCTCTGAGAAGAGATTCGATCATAGTATCGAAAATAGTGTTAACTACAGTTTCTGCTTTTACGCGAGTGATACCCGCTTTTTCCGAAATCTTGTTGATCAGGTCTGATTTTGTCAGTGGCATTATATATCCTTTTGGATGGCGCTAACTACTCGATTATATAAACTTTTTTCACTTGGGAAAGGGTTTTCTAAATGGACTAACTGCATTACAGACTAATTTGCTCGGGCACCCAAGATTTTTAGGTACGCATTGTATAGTCCACCGATCATTTTCCTTCGATCAAACATTTCCAAGACTTTTTGTCTTGCCTTTTCACCCATTTCATCAATAGGGATTGTGCCTGAAAAAATCTCAATAATGAGGTTGGCCATCGATTCTGTATCAGCTGGGCGAATCAAGAAACCATCCATACCGTCTTCGATGATATTCGATAGCGGGCTGACCTCAGAACCTATGATCAGTTTCTTTTGAGACATCGCTTCAATCTGTGCTGGCTCAAGGCCGGTAGTGCGAGAGCTTAAATTAACGAAAATATCACACAAAGAAATGTAGTCGAACAGGTCCTGCGATTTAAGTGCACCTGTTAAAATCACTCGACTACCAAGAACGCGGTTTAATACCTCGAGTTCAATTTGATTCATCAGTGGGCCTTTGCCGACAATGATTAAATGGGCATTCGGTTTTTTCAGCGCAACTTTTTCGAATGAGCTGAGGATATTCTTAATTTCGTCCATATCGGTCATATCGGACAGAGTGAGGGCAATTTGTGAAATTTCTGGCAAGCCCAGGTTTTTTTTCAATTCAAGCGGCTTTTCACGCAGTTCTAAGCCGCTCACTTCCACACCGTAAGGTATCGAATAAATATGAAAGTCAGGGTATAAATAGTAACGCTCAAGCATCACGCGTTGTTGAGGATGATTTACGAAGACAGCATCTGCATTCTTTAGAATCTCGCGATCTTTGCCAAGGTAAGTAGAAAGGAATTTATATAGCAAGGCAGCAAACGTAGTCAGAATTCCACCTACAGTTTCTTGGCTCATACCTATAATCGAAAAAATTTGTGAGATCTGAGTTGCTTCCACATCGAAAGCAAATCGTACTTTCAGAGCTTTGCGATTCTTAGCGATCTTCAATCCCGAGGCATCCAAACTGTGAACAATATCGAATGGTTTAGCTTTGTGAAGCTCCATGAATTTTTGATAAACGGATTCGTCAAACGAGGTCCTGATGAACGGGGATCCGGCATCGTTCAGGAAGTAGGCTTTTACCCCTTCGCGTTCAATTTCAAATTTGTTCATAGGGCTAGAATAGGAAATAACTGTGACTCGAAACCCTTGTTCTACAAGGCCCGTAGCGATGGACCAGATGTAACCCATATCGGTCGCTCGACTTAGAATTTGAAAGCGACGACTAATAAGGCAGACATTAATATCTTTAGATAGCTTTTTCATTCTGCGTGCTCGTAGCTTTAGATATTAAACGATTAAATTCATTCACACTGATATCGACTAACGACGCTGTGTTGACCATATCATCTGGATCTTCACTGGTTCCCGGTATCGCAAAGGTTTCGATGAATTGCAGAACTTGGGATTTTTGGGCGATCGAGGCCATCGTGTTGTTTTCCCATAAATCGGGATACAGTCGCATTTGGCTGTGATCCATGACGATTTTTAATTTGCGATTCAAACTAAATTCAAAAAATTGTATGCATTCTTCAAGCTCAAAATCTAATCCGGCTATCCACAATGTAAAATTAGATTTAGGAATAAGATTGAGATTATTTTGACCAGCGCGCATCGGGAAGAATCGCCACGGCTTTGCGCTGGCATTGCTTAAGATATAATTAAGGCGTTTTATTTCAGCAGCGGTCCACGTTTCTAAATCCACCACGAACAGTGTAGAAAATTTTTTAGCGAGTGCGATCACTACGGCTTCATCAAACGCGCCTCGCTTAAGTGGAACCAGCATTTCATATCGCTGAAAGTCCTTATTTGGACCTGCAGAAATTTCCTGTCCTGAAGCTTTCTCTGACAGACGCAAAATGGGCGGAATAACACCTTTGATTTGGTAGCGATTTCTCGCTTGTAAACCGCGTAAATGATAAAGGAAAGTTCTGTGTGGTCCAGTTACGATATCCGCTGCATAAACCAATTTCTTGGCGCGTTTCATTTTCAAAAAACTATCTTCAGACAGAAAAAACTGTACAGAAAATAATTTTCCAAATAGTTGCGAAAGGCCTGCAAAAAAATCAGCTGTTTTAACAGCGGCCGCAGAGTCTACAAACACGTGCACGATATCCGGATTAATCATCATGAACGAGGGGAGGAATTTAGCCATTTCGATAAAATTCCATCGCGAAAAATAATAGAGCGTATCGGAGTGAGCCAGACCCGCGTCCTTTTCGGACTGCGAGGTCAGAACTGTAAATTCATGCCCCGATCTTCGAATGATTTCTATTTGGTTCAAACTATTGGCTGTTAACTTTTTTGTGATGAAAAGTATTTTAGCCATTGGATTAAATTCCTAGGGCTTTAAAAAGATCGTTGAGGATCTTTTTGTTCGCTTCTGGAATTGGGCGCAGTTTAAGCTCTTGAGGGTAAATCCATTCCAGCATCAAATGATGTTTGGCTTTGGGTTCACCTTTCCAATAGTTAACTTCGTAAAATAAAATAATAATTCCAACGTCGCCATAAGAATGAGTGCAGGCTAATCGTAATGTTCCGATCTGAGCTTCAATACCTAATTCTTCATTAAGTTCTCGCTGAAGCGCTTGCTCTGGAGTTTCGCCAATTTCAATTTTACCGCCAGGGAATTCCCATAATCCAGCAAGGGAATGATTCTCTGGGCGTTGGCCGACCAAAATTTTTTGATCCTTTTTCAAGAATCCGGCAACGACAGGTATCCAGTTGATTTTTTTAAGTTTAGTCCGCTTCATCACTATTTACTGTACTCGACAGAGACCGGATTTAAAAGGTCAAAAAGTATTTAAATGGTCGTATTCGCGAGCAATTTTTTTGAAAATGAAGGGGCCGCGGAAAATCAAAGAACTATACAATTGGCAAAGGTCAGCACCTAAGGCCAAGCGATCTTTTAAATCCTCTCCATTGCTTATCCCGCCCGCATTTATGATTAATTTATTGTTGCGATGCGTGCCTAGTATAGAAATGACATTCTTTAAAGTTTCCATCGACGTGATTGCCATCGGTTTTCCCGAAAGTCCGCCTTCAACAGGGTACGGAGATGGGGTCGGGCGCTGTACGGTCGTGTTAGAAATGATGTATCCATCAACCCCTTGGTTGTGGCTGGCCTGAAGAATCGTTTCGAGTTGTTCGTTCGTTTCATCGGGGCTGATTTTCAATAACAACGGCCGGTTTACTCGGCGTGATTCGTCACCTAGTTTTTCCATCAGCGGTTCAAAGTATTCTTTTGTGAATAGCTGGCGAAGGCCGACCGTGTTGGGGCTAGAAATATTCACTACGAAAACATCGCACAGTGAATACATCTGTCTCATTAGAAATAAATAGTCTTCGTGAGCTTTTTCGTTAGGGGTCGTTCGGTTCTTGCCAATATTTAAGAAAATTGGTGTCGTGCGATTGTCGAAGTGTCGTTCCACCTCGTTCATTACAGATTTATAACCGGGACTTGGGAAACCCATCTTGTTCCACAGAGCCTGGGTCTCTTGAAAACGATCCATAATTTTTCCAGGATTGGGCTCTTGTGGCTGAGGCGTAATTGTGCCTATTTCCACAAAACCTGCTCCCAGTGCCCACCACGCGTCGATAGACTGACCCGTTTTATCTAATCCGCCGGCAATGCCGATTGGATTTCTAAAATAAAGATGGCGCCACTGAAGCGAATGCCAGTCACTAGGTTGTTTGGATTGTTCCGAAAGGAAAACGGTGAGTTTCAAAAAAAATGGAAGCCAATCGTGTCCTGCAGATGGTGACATCCACATCCATGGCTTCCATAAATCTAGGGCAGACTCAAAAGTTAAATCCATTAGCGTGGATATAAACCTCTAAGTAACATTGCTTTTTCAAGACGTTTGATAGAAACGGCCATCGCCGCGCTTCTCATGTCGCAATTTTTTTCAATTTTAAATTTAACGATATTATCAAATGCTTTTGTAATGATTGATTTTAATCGATTATCAATTTCAGACTCATCCCAGAAGAATGACATGATATCTTGTACCCACTCAAAGTAGGACACGATAACACCGCCACCATTGGCAACTACGTCCGGAGCGATAAAGATTCCACGTTTATGCAGAACTTTTGTCGCTGGATTCGAAATAGGACCATTGGCGCCCTCAACTATTACTTTCGCTTTAATTTTCTCTGCGTTGTGAAGATCAATTTGTCCTTCAAGCGCGCATGGCAGTAAAGCATCGCACTCAAGTTCTAACAGGGCTTCGTTAGAGATAGGCTGAGATTTAGGGAAATCTTTTACAGTTTTGTGAGTTTTCATAAACTCGATTAGGTCAGGAACATTGAAACCATCACCATTAAAGATACCACCGTTAACGTCGCTCACCGCGATGATTTTAGCACCACGTTGGTGTGCGAATAGGGCTGCGAATGAACCCACGTTTCCAAAACCTTGGATTACGATTTTTGATCCTTCGAAAGGAATGTGACAATGTTCAAATGCTTTTTCAGTTACGTACACAACGCCTAAACCTGTTGCGTGATTACGGCCAAGTGATCCACCGATCTCTACTGGTTTACCAGTTACAACAGCCGCTTGAGAAAAACCACCATACTCTTGAGAGTACGTGTCCATCATCCATGCCATAGTTTGCGGATCTGTGCCCACGTCTGGAGCTGGAATATCTTTTGTTGGTCCAATGAAGGAACCGATCTCAGAAGTATATCGACGAGTTAAATTTTGTTTTTCAGTGCGAGATAGTAAATTAGGATCTACGCACACGCCGCCTTTAGCGCCGCCCAGAGGTAATCCCAATACCGAGTTTTTAAATGTCATCAACGCCGCAAGACCTACAACTTCTGGAAGATCCACGTTTTGGTGATAACGGATACCGCCTTTATAGGGACCTAACGTAGAGTTGTACTGAACGCGGTAGCCAGTGAAAACTTTCACAGAGTAATCGTCCATACGAACTGGAACAGAAACCGTTACGCATTTGCGAGGTTTTTTCAAACGTTCTAAAACGTTTTTATCGCAATCGATAAGTAGGGCGGCTTCTTCTAAATTTTTTAAAGCATTTTGAAATAACGGACCATTTAAGTGGCCTTCAATAGTCGAGTGTTCACTTTGGTTATAAGATAAGCTCATGAGTTGTACTCCTTAAAGTGAGTACATGGTAGTAAAGTAAAAACTCGTAGTCATCAAAGAAGTTTGATTCAGGGCGTGTTGTCTAGTTCTGCGGCCTGAGCCGATTTTGATCATTTCTTAGGCGAGAATAGGCGAGTTTTTCTATTTCTTTCGCTAAGAACAGGTTTTCGGCCATTAGAGCATAGAAATCCTGTGATGAAATTTCTAGGACGATGCATTCGGTTTGAGCTTTAGCGGTGGCGGTCCGGATACCTTGATTGATAAAAAGTGACATTTCACCAAAAGCGTCCCCTGCGGCCAGGACATTTATGTTTTTGCCATTTTGCATGATGGTCATTGAACCTTGAATCAGAACGTAGAAGTGATGTCCTGGAGTGCGTTCTTTAAACAGAGTTTCATTGGCTGGTATGGTTTTAAGGTGGCCTCGATGAATCAATTGATCTGTCGTATCTTCAGGTAAGATAGAAAGTACCGGTGAGCGCATAATCCCGTGGATAACCCAGAAACGATGTTTCAAGGATTCAGCGACTTCTTTGCGGATCCACTGATCAAACACTTCAGGAATATAAATAATTTTTAAAACTTGAACATCGCTCAAAGCAATCACGTCGGCCAATCGTGGCTCGTTCAAAAAGAACGCGTATTCACCAAAAAGACAACCAGGGATTAAGGTAGCGACACGAAAACGTTCACCACTTGCATTTTTTTTATAGATGCCAACTTGGCCTTTCAAAACAACGTACATGTCGCGATCAACGCCACCTTCTTGAATGAACATGGTTTGCTTCGGTACCGAGTAAGCTTTTGAGTTTGTCAGCATGAAATTTAAACTGGCTGGTTTTAGCGAGCGAAAAAAAGGCAAACTTTTTACTGTAGCCAAATCGATGTCCTGGCTTTTTACTTCGGGAAGTATGTTCGTTCGTTCTGGCTCAGTTTTTAAAATCAGTTGTCTGAAGTAATCTAGAAATTCAGGATTACGGATCGATTGTACTTGAGTCAGGTCGTAGATGAGCGCGTACAGTTCCGCGAAATTCATCAGCCAACCCTGCTGGTAATAAAAGTATACGGTTTTGGCGATGGACTTTTCTTGTTTTAAAATTTGAAAATAGTCTTTCTGTAGCGATGACATCGGCACAGTGACGGCATTTTGAAGTTGGAAATTGATTTCTAAATTTTCTATCTTCATTTGGTTACTTCCAGATAACTTATAGTAACCAAATCAAGTTGGGACAGCAATTGCAACTGGCCCTTTTTTAATCGTTATTGAAATGTGAAGTATTTAAACAGGCTACCTTTTGGTGGTTTCAGATGTCGAGTCACCAAACTTTGTAGCGCTCTGATTTGTTGTCCATTTTTTATTTCAGCTAAGCAGTTTGCTTTAACTAATAAATACGGCGTGCCTCTGTAATAGGCTTCGTCAATTTTTGTTGTGTTCGGATGGTTAGTATCGCCTTCAAAAATAATAAAAAATGGCATTGATTCCTGAGGTATAGGTTTAGGGCCTGCTAACCAAGATCCTGTAACCAGTCCACCGTCACCTAAAACAATCGGGTCTAATTCGCCGGCTAATGTTTTGTGGATTTTAATTAGATAAGAATCATTTAAAATAAGAGGATTTAGGCCTAGCGGTGAACGAAGTGGGTAGAGGCATTTTGCTGGATCGGCCATCACGCTAAATGAAATCAACAGACTAACGATGACAGTAAGACTTTTAATCATATCAAGCTCCCTAATATTGACGAGACAGAGTTTGATATCATGAATCTAGGTGCTGGCTAGAAGAATCTGAAGGGCGATAACCTTTTTTTGAATTTATTTTGCGGGGGGCTATGGGAAACCCGCCCCTAGTGTTAAAAGTTCTTATTTATTACTAGGGGAGGCGCCCGAGTCTGTCGAGGCTATGGAGTCGTTTTAACTGAAGTTGTGAAGAATGAGGTAAAAACAACTCGGGGGTTTGAGGTGCCGGCCGATATTGAGTTTTTCAAAGTTGCACAAAGTTCTTTGTTCGCACCGGCTCCAGAGCAGCTGATGTTATATGTTGATATGATCACGCTGCCAATTGCAGTTTGCAGTTGCCCGGCTGATGAAGAATCGGGAACTTGCGCGGTATCAGTAATTGCTAGTTTTGCCACTTCCGTTGGGTTAGCAATCGTGGCTTCTTGCATGCACGTATTTAGATTGTAAGAACCACTCGTTGGCGATTTACACGATGGAGCGCTATTGCCACCAGCGACAGCAAAGAAATTCATAAGCGCTGTTGAGAAATATCCAAATGCAGATATAAGAGTTTTACCTTTTGCAGCGGCGTTATAGCAATCGTTGAAGGTCGTGTTTGCATTAGCTGCATCGGTAGCGATGACTCCTGTGGATGAAAAGGACACTAAACCCATAAAGTTAGCCGTGCCTTGGCCATTGTTTAAATTACTAAATGCAGTAGTATATTTTGTCGGATTAGCGAAACCTTCCCGAACAAACGCAGCCGCGCAACGAATGTTGTAGGCGCCGGTTGAACTCAAGCCTTCTACTTTAGTAGTACAGCTCATCGCCGTTGTTGCTGTTGCTGAGTTTAAACATTGTTGAGCATCGCCGATTTTGTCTACATCTGTTGCGGAACCACACCCAAAAAGAAGCGTGGTAGTTAGTGTAACCAAAAAACAACGAACAATAGATAGTCTAGGTTTTTTAATATTCATTTTTCACTCCGGTTTTTATTGTAAATAGGATTTAGTTGGCATCAAGTCATCCTTGGGAAAAACGGGCCAAAGTCCATACTTCACGAAAGCACTAATGGGTGCATAGCGAAATGGTTTACAATATAAGTATGAAAATGACCTGGTTCCTTGTCCTATTTTTTAACCTCATCGCTGTCGTAGCGTCTTCCACCGAACGTTTTGAATTTTATAATGGAATTCGACCGCTTGGCATGGGTAACGCGTCGGTCGCTTCGGTGAATGACGAGACGGCTTTGATTGTGAATCCTGCCGGACTAGGGAAACTACGAAATTTTTTCGGTACGATTCTAGATCCAGAGCTAGATATGGGTAGCTCTGCCCTGAATACGTACCGCGCAAAAAGTTTTTCTAATCCAACCTCTGTTTCTCAAGTGTTGCCAGCTGTGGCTGCGACCCCGGGGGACTATTTTTATGCGCGAACACAGTTATTTCCTTCGTTTGTAGCCAGAAATTTCGGTATCGGTTTGCTTGTAAAAAATGAACTGGCTACGATGGCAGATTCAGCGACTAGTGCATCAGTATTTTACCGCGATGATATGGCCCTCATGTTAGGCTACAATTTTCGCTTTTGGGATGGTCGAATTAAGCTAGGTTTTACTGGAAAGATGATTAGTCGCACAGAAGTGAACGAGACAGCGATTGATCCTTCTGGCGCCGTTGATTTACCATCGCTAGCAACTGCGAATCAGGCAAAGCACGGACTGGGAATCGGTACGGACGTTGGATTGATGTTGACAGCGCCGTGGGACAATTTACCCACGCTCGGCATTGTGGCGCGAGATCTTGGAAATACAACATTTGATAAGACTTATTTCACTCGAATGACAACGAATGAGAGACCAAACAGTGTCGTACAAGATGTCGATGCGGGCTTGTCGTTTCAAATCATTCATAAACCGAATATTCGAAGTTTATGGGCATTTGATTACCATGGACTGCTGACAGCAAAAGACGAGGAAGATAAGAACAAACTTTATCACCTGGGTGTCGAAGTGAACTTTGGTGACGTGTTCTTTTTTCGTGCCGGTTACAATCAACGGTACGTAACTGCCGGGTTCGAATTAGCATCAGAACGATTTCAATTTCAAATTGCCACCTACGGAGAAGAAGTCGGTACAGCGGCAGCACCTAAAGAGGATCGACGAAATGTCGCGAAATTTACTTTCCGTTTCTAATTTAATTAGACTTATTTTTGATTTGTCTCTGGCCACTGGCGTGCTGATCACTACCGGTTGTGGTGGCAATTTTTTTCAATTAACCGCAAAAAAAGATACGTCCGAAGCTCTTTATCAAGATGCCCGAGATTCTTTGAATGATCTAGACTACGACACAGCCATTTCAAAGCTTGTCGAAATTAGTACCAAGGATTCTAGTTTTTATTTACGGTGTGAAAAAGTCGACGGAATTAAAGTCTGTCCACGTGAAGATCTGGCCGGTGCCTACGCTTCCAAATGTGGACTTAATTTTGTGACTTTTGTTTCCTCTCTGACATCATCTAGTGGTTCTCCGTTTTTATTCTTTATGCAGAAATTTCAATCGATCGCCGTGTCGCCGTCTAATTGCTATGAGGCACAAAAGGTAATTGAAACTTTTGGCGCGACGGCCGGGGCTCGCACAACTGAGCAAAATTTATTTATGGCTGTATTGGGAATGGCTAAGATGGGCACCTATCTACGAGATGCGGCCGATGTGAATCAAGATGGTAATGCCGATGCGACCTACAGTTCATGCAGTTCAACTAGCATTACCACAGACTATTTAAGGCAAGTCATGTCTGGAATGGGACTGGTCATCGATAACCTGGCAGCGGTTTCTGCGGTATTATCGGGAAATTCTTCGGCCCTGACGGATTTGGAAGCTATTAAGGCCGTGTGTGGAGCAGCCTGTTCGATCACCGATCCAAACAGTTCTAGCTTTGATGAAACAGTAACAAGAAAATTACTTCGCTCTAGCGATAACGGAATCGAACCGACTTCGGGATGTACGTTAATTACGTGTTGTCCGTGATGAGATAAACGAATGAATATGAAATGTATAGCACTACTACTAATATCATGGACGACAACATTCGGGGCTGCCCTCTATGAGTATAACCGTCCGGTTCGTGCGTTAGGTATGGGCGGGGTCTATCTTAATTTTGTAAAAGATGCGGATGCTCCTACAATTAATCCCGCTGCCCTTGGATTTGTAAGTGGTATTGCGGTCGAAGTCGCGAATATCGGTTTGGGTATTAACGGCATGGATACAATTAGCACCTATAGTGCCTCCGGATCCGTAAATAACGTTTCTGACTATGATCGATTTTTTGGAAAAAAAATTAGATTGGGTGCGAATGGTCGTGTGTCTGCAATTATGCCGAATTTCGGTTTGTCTGTTTACGATGATGCCCAAGTATCTTTGATTCTTAGAAACACTGCGTTTCCCAATATTGATATGAGTTTTTTCAACGATTATGGCTTTGTCATTGCGGGGGCATTTCCTGTAGCTCCATTAACATCACTTGGTGTCGCGCTTAAGCGTATCAACCGATGGGGTGGTTATCAAACAGTGGGCCTGAGTACAATTGCCGCGGGTAACTCGGCGGCCCTGCAAAATGAATTTGAAAATAAGGGTGTGGGCTACGGCGGAGACCTTGCTTTGATGACTAAAATTCCTGGGCGATTTTCTCCCTCTTTTTCTGTAGTATGGCAGGATGTCGGTTCTACGGCATTCACTAAGACAACTGGAAACGATGCACCTCCTAGAATCAAAGACAATTTACAAGCGGGCGTGGGCTTGGTTTTAGATTTACCAGGGATTGATTTGTCGGGTGGATTTGAATATCGACATATTAACGATACGGGTGTGCAGATTGGCAAAAAACTGCACACGGGTTTTGAACTATCATTGCCTCTGATTGATTTACGTGTTGGTTCCAGCCAAGGTTATTCGACATTGGGCGCGGGTTTCAGCTTTCTATTTTTAAATTTTGATGCAGCGATGTTCAAAACAGAAGCGGGCGAGTATCCAGGGCAAACTCCCGAGGACCAAATTCTTTTAAGCTTAAGTATTGACTTATCTGTTGACGCAAACTTTAATTTCTATTCAAAAGAAGGCAAGAAAAGAAATCTAAAACAACGCCGCTAGGCTTTGTATTGAAAGCGTTTTAACGTGCTAAAACTGATTAAAATACATTCAAAAAATCAGGTTTGGGAACACTTCCAAAATATTGATGTAGAAAAAGAATCTTGGATAGTTTCCAAAGCGAGTGACCGAGACTATATGTCTCAGTATGTACTGTCTCGTGATGGCTATTTTTTAGATCTCAGTGTTCAGTGGCACCGCACATTTTTTAGAATGATTCATGAACGCGCATTTCCGAACTTTAAAACCGTGTCTCGTGACTTTGCCGAAATTTTTTTAAAACGAAAACTGCAGAGTTTAAAAGGTGATTTAGATATCGACGTTATTGACGAGAAAAGTCGCCTTCGCAGTATTACTTATTACTCCTCGTTGCTATTTGATCCCGATTTAGATGAAACTAAACTGAACGAGTGGCTGAACGATTCTGAAGATCGAAAACTCAGATTAAAACCAGATTTGCTGTTGAATAAATTGTTTCTTTCGTTCTTTTTGGATGCGCAGATCGTATGTGAAGATTGGCTAGTGGCTCAGCTTCAAATGGCCGATCTAAGCGATTTGCATTTGCCCATGTCGCACCTGTATTTTGATTTGGGTGCAGACTATGGAATGCTAGAGGCTAGCTTGGTAAAGAAGCTGGCGCAGAATCATGAGATTACTTTGTTTCAAACGGTACATGCTTTTGATGAGCACTATAACCATTTGATCCAAGCCTATGAGCGATTTGATACTTCAGAAAATAAAGCGAAAGATAAACCGGATGGCGCCAAGGTTGACGTGAAGATTGAGTTGAAAAAGTTTTCTTCAGCAGTATCAGAAGCACGGTTCGCTGTTGGCAAAGTAAAAGCGTGGAAAAATAAGGGCGTATCTTGGAATCAGATGTCTATCGTGGCTCCTGAAATTAGAAAGTACGCGGATGTGCTTCATTGGCAATTGCTGGCCGAAGGTGTTCCTGTTAACCAGGTTAAAAAATCAATTTACTTGGAATTCAAAGATGTTCGCGAGTTATTGTCGGACCTATCCTTTTTTAAAACGGATATAGAATTCTCGTCAGTTAAAGAATCATTGATGCGATTTTGCGCTGACAGTAGGTCCACGCCATTTAATAAGCTCGAAGAAAAATTGAACTCTCCCTTTTTGTCAGCCGATGTTTTCTTGGACCTGGTTCACAAGTGGCTGCCTGGGTTTTTTAATCAACATTTGGGATTATCTTTAGTTCAGCTGACTCAATTCAGAAATACGGAACTGAGCGCCCATGACTTCGTTAGACAAACAGAAATATTTTGGGAACGAATGGGACTCAGCGAGCGAAAAGAGCGAGTCATCAACTCACTTTTTGATTCGTCATCTCCATCGGTGAAGCTGCATCCGCGTGAATGGGTAGAGCAGATTGAAAAAATAGCTCTTCAGGCCAGTGTAACAGTTAGTAATAAAGAACTTACGGGTATTCAGTTGACTTCATTATCGCAAGTTTCTTTGTTCCATCAACAGAATATAGTCATTGTTGGCCTTGATGAAGGTGCGTTTGCTAGTCAATTCAAAGAAGCTATTCCACCCGAAGATATATACACTTTAGGTAGTGAACTCGGGGTCTATTTAGAACACCCCGATTTAAGTTTAAATTCATTTTTACTAGAAGACCTGCTTGGCCATGTGGGCAGTGAGGTAGCGCTCTCGTATCCGTATAAAGGAATAGATTCACGAATTCAAAATCCGGCACCTTTATGGCAAAATCGCGCGTTTGAGCAGAAGCTATTTGAAAAAGACATGGACACACCCGAGCCCATTTTGTGGGATTGGTTGATTTCCAATTCCGATTCACAATGGCTTCATCAGCGCCATCAGGATTTTAAGATTGATATCCAAAAGTGGGATGCGCAGCCAGAGCACGCGACGCCGGTTCCCCATTTTGCTTTGAATGAAATATCGTTGTCGCCATCGTCTATACAAACATTTCTGGATTGCCGCCAGAAGTTTTATTTTCAACGTGTTCTGAGATTAAAAAGTGTTGAAGCTGAAAGTTTCGATATCAATGCTAGAGACAAAGGCAGTTGGTATCATTCGATTTTTGAACAAATTATTGCCAAAGAAAATATATACATCCAACCACTGCTATCTACTGGGCTTGATGAAGCAGGTCGAGTCGTATTGTTAGAACGTTTGCAGACTGATTTTGCATCGATTGTTCCCGTTGGTTTTGGTGAGTCGACATGGAAACTAGTCAAAAAGTCATATTTTGAAAATGTGATTAAATTCATCGACCATGAAGTCAAACTTCGAAATCATTTCCCGGATTTAAAAAGTGTCGCAGTCGAATGGCCTTGGGAAATCTACTATGATTGGAAACGATACGAGTTCAGTCAGACTCAAACACCCGACACAGTTAAAATCGCTGGTGTCATTGATAGAATTCTAGTTAATCAGCGGACCAATCAACTGTGGTTAGTGGATTATAAATCGAGTTTAAAAAATTACTCGTCTTACGCTAACTGGATCGAGAAAAAAGAATTTCAATTGCTGTTATATAATCATATCGTACAGAACCATAGCAAAGAAACCTGGGCTGGAAAGGTCGAAAATTTAACCTATTGGCAACTGCCAGACCTAGGTAACAAAAAAGGTTTTGCTGTTTCTGATCCAAGGCTCTTAGATTTTGGTTATGCCAAAAAGACCATTGGATCGATAGAAGACAAAGAAAAAGTGGAAGCCGAATTCCTAGTCCAATTTCAAGAGATGATTAAACAAATGCGTGAAGGTCATTTTTTCCCTAACCCATCTGATGAAAAAAAATGTCAATATTGCGAATGGAGGCTGGCATGCAGAGCACCTCATCTGTAAATAATGATAATTTGAAGAATGTATTGATTCGGGCGGGTGCCGGTGCGGGCAAAACAACTCGTTTGATTAACGAAGTTTACGGGTTCTTTCAGAGCCACAAAAAAGCGCACGAAGTTTGGCCGCGAGTCGTATTGACCACGTTTTCCAACAAGGCAACCCAAGAAATTAACGAACGCTTATTAAAGAAAGCGATTGAAACGAATGATATCGAATTTTTTAATTTCATTAATGCTAAGGCCCATTTATTGGTTTCAACGATTCACGGAGTTTTGCACCTGTTTATTGGACAAAACCAATCTGAATTCGGACTGACCAAAGATTTTGCTGTAGTAAATGACGCTGAAATTTCGCGTAGGCAGCAGAAGCTTTTTAGGAAAATTGTGAATGAAGAGCCTTTAGCAGCTTTGCTTTTAGATACATTTACCTTATCTGAGCTTTACTCGCTGGTTTGTGATTTCCGACAGTTTAAGCTAACGATGGGATCGCTGCAAAGCCTAGATCGTGCATCCTTTGAAGCCTACCTAAATATACTCCGAGACGAGTTTGTCTCTGAATTTAGAGCTAGTGTTGATGTGCTTAGAATTTCAAAAGTTACGGATGCATGGACAAATGCATTGCTGGGCTTTCCTCGGATAGATGTTGACGACGAAAACATAGTTTTAAATTTACTAGATTGGGAAGATACGCTGGCTCGATTGCCGACGGTTTCTAAAAAAGGTGACGAGGGGTTAATTTCTTCGCAAGCACGATTTGTTTCTGCGATAAAGAAACTGCGTGAATACCGTGATAAGAATTATCACGAAAACTTTCTAGATTCCTTCGAGCTTCTGCAAGCCACATTCGTAGATGTGGCCGAAACGTATTTTAGTGCCGTCGATGCTGACCAGAAAGAATCTCAAGAGATTTCAATATCCGATATTGAAACGCTCTGCTTTAGAGTTTTAGAAACTAAGCCGCACTTATTCGAGCAGTTTTCTAAAAAGTGGGATTTCTGGATGGTCGATGAGTTCCAGGATACTAGCCCCATTCAGATTACATTGTTGAACCAGCTGATTGGCAAAGCCCGGGTGTTCTATGTTGGCGATCCTCAGCAAAGTATCTATTACTTCCGTGGATCTGATTCGAGAGTGTTTGAAGGCAAGATGAGTGAATTAAAATCATCTGGGCAAGTTGAAGTTCTCGATAACAACTACCGATCGCACTCGGGAGTCCTGGGTTTTATTAACGAGTTTTTTTCGAGACAGTATACACAATTTCAAAGAATGGCTCCTATCAAAGATAAAATTTCGCTTAAGTACGACGTAAATGTTTTTGAAATTGCCGATAAAGGGGAGAGCGCTGGCCTTACGGCAAAACAGATCGCTAAGCTAGTGCATACACATCCTGAAATTAAACTAGAGGAAGTCGTAGTTTTGTCCCGTACAAATCGGGATCTAGATAATCTAGCCATTGAATTGGAAGCTCTTGGTATACCTCATTATGTTCATAGCCAAGGACAGTTTTTCAAGCAGCGCGAGATCTTGGATATCCTTTTCTTTGTGCGGTTTCTAATTCGCCCGGATGACGTTAATAACTTAGCCTTTCTATTTAAAACGCCAGCGGTTGGTATGAACCCGGACGATGTTAAAATAGCGACTCAGAATTTCAAGTCTTGGGAGCAGTTAATTTCTGTCTCGGATAAATTTAATTCCAAGGTGATTTCGGATTTAGAGAAATTAAATAATTATTTAAAGAAAAGTACTGAATTGGGACTTATCGAAACGGCCCAGCTATTTGCCGTGAACGAAGCTTCATTTGTTTTAAATCATTTGGTGGACTCATCAGGCAAAAAAGAATCGAATGTTTGGAAATGCTTTTATTGGATGCGGGAAGAGCTGTGCAAGGGACTGGAATCATTTCTAGTGCAGCTAGACGGCGTGCTGGATCCAAATAAAAACGATGCTTATGAAGAAAGTGAATCGCAAGCTATTGTTGAGCCGAAGAAAATTCAAATGATGACGATACATGCATCAAAGGGATTGCAATTTGATCATGTTGTGGTCATTGGTATGCATAGCCCGCAGCGCAGCCGGGGTCGATATACTTTGGATGTAGATACTGAAACCAAAGAGTTTTCTATATTTGTTAAGAATAAAGATAAGGACGATAAAATTCGCAGTCCTATTTATTGGCGACAATCGGCTTTGCAGAAAGAACGCGAAGCTGAAGAGTTTGAACGTCTTCTTTATGTAGCGCTGACCCGCGCTAAAAAGATGGTGTCGCTATTTACTCATAATAAATTCTCGGATTCCTCTTGGTCGCATCAAATTAAAGATTTCTACAACCAGTATTTGATGAATAAAGAATCAATGATGTTCAATATGAATTGGCAAAATATCGACGCAAACAGCTTCGTTGATGAAAGCTTTCTGCGCTCTGCCAGCGGAACGACAATGGCCCAAGATCATAACTATCGCGAAGTCCTGACTCCGTTCCTTAATCAGTTATCAGCGAAAATGAGTGAGGTTGAAACGCGTGGACCTCTATCGTTTAGTTCATCAAAAGGGCAACGGCAAGCAACGCTTCATCAGGTGATTATCTCACAAAAAGGAATCGAGACGCACTTTCGACGTGAAAAAGGTTTTTTTGATTTCTCGTATTACCCTTTGCTCCCTTTTGGAGACGATCTTGCGAAGATATTTGAAAAAGGTCTGCGAGAGTATCGTTTTACATTTCAATTTGGTCAGTATCAGATAGTGGGCTCTGTCGATTTTGTGTTCTTTGGCACGGATCGGGTATTGATTATCGATTACAAGTCGGGTCGTTCCGTTCACACAGATTTATATTCTAAGCAATTGATGTTCTACGCGCAGTGCATATCATTCATCAAGAAAATGCCGGCAGAGATGAAATTTGATTTGGTGATTGATTATGTGGATCAAAAGAAAGTGGATCATATAACGTATCAAGTAGAACCAGCTGGGCCGTATTTTGATAGTTTTATTCAAGAGCGAGAATCAGAAAATATAGTTGGTTGAAACGAAGTAGGCAGAGGTATTGTCGTCGATAAGGCGAACTTCAACTTCTTCTTGATCCGGTGAAATGACAGTGCCGTAGCTTGTTTGGCCAGCCGATACAGAGAACTGCTTGCTGATATTCCAAGATAACGTTTGCATATGAAAAAAAGAATCTTTCGCAGCTCCAGCGTAATTCCATGAATTAATATGACGTAACTGAAGAGCCATGCCGAATTGTTTGTATTCCCAGCCGGTAGAAACTTGTTGATTGGAAACATACGACGTATTCGAAAAATTATTGATCGCGACTTCATATTTATGAAAATACTTTTGAACTGATACGCTGCCAGAAGTAGATAATATTCCACTACCCAGGCGAGACTGACTTGACAGCTTTGCTCCCAGGCCTACACCGAAATTTAGAAACTGACGTTGAGTTGAATCTTTTGATAAAGGCACTGTTGACGTTAAGTACGGAGACAGAGTCATGTTTGATAATTTGCTTTTCATAAAATAGAAATTCATTAATAAATCGGAAACATCGTTCTGCAATTCATTCTTTGAATATTGCGTGTAATTCAATAGGCCTTTAAAGCTGGAGTCTTCGTTGAATTTAATCGATGTTTCGGTATTTACACCCAGCGTGCTCTGTTTTTTTTGAGCCGCATTTATCCCAAGATTTAGTTGCCAAGATTTGCTGGTTTGTTCAAGATCATGAAACTTTAGACCGCTAGATATGTAGTTTGTGGGTCTTTCATCCACATACTTTTTCGTTCGGAATTTTTGAGAAATGGAGCTTGCGCTGCGCACGGGTGCCGCAGAAGCCAAGTGATTTAATAAGAAGGCGCTGAGGAAAATCAAGATCGAAAACGATAGAATATCGCGTGCGAAAAATTCCCCTATTTCTGTGAGTTTTCTTTCAAGTATTTTCATACTTTATAAGGTTGCATAGCCTATGCCCATAGAGTCGTTTTAATGGGATTTCAGGTCAAATATACAGGGAATAGGCCCTTTTAAGGGTGTAGAAAGTTAGACAGCTGTCGATAGTGGTTGAAACTAACCGGCTCGTTCTTTGAGCTCTTCTACTGCGGATGATGCTGGTGTAAAAATTAATATCGTGTTGGGACAGAAACGTTTTCAAAAAAATATTGGTAAAGAATCAGTTAATAAAAAATATTAAAAACAATTAATAAAAATTAGTTTGACAGAGAATTCGCATATTTAAAAGGGCTGCCTTAGCGTAATTTTATTTCTAACAAGCGGCGATCGATACGGATCTTTAAACGCTCACCAGCGGGCGGACTCGAGTGAATAGCCCTAAAGTGTTCCCTTGGTCTATTTTTCTTCGCTATTTTTAAAAACCCTCAAAATCATGATTTTAAAACCCATGGTATATATATTCTTGCGAGGTAGACTATGACTCTAAAAAAACTAACAGATCAGAATTTAGATAAAAATTTAAAAGAACTTGTCGTCGGCGAACGGGAAATATTAGCTGAAATTATTTTGCATATCATCAAGGTCGAGTGCAGAAAATTGTATTTGAAATTTGGTTATGCGAGTTTGTTTGAATATTTAACTCAGCACATTGGCTACGCCAATGGCAGTGCTCAAAGGCGAATTGACGCTGCCCGGTTAGCGATAGTTGTTCCAAAAGTGGTCAGCGATTTAGAATCTGGAAACTTGAATCTATCACAAGTTTCTTTGTTACAAAAAAGCATCCGAGCGGTTCAGTCGGATTCTAAAACCAAAGTCGATCAAAAAACGAAAGAGGATTTAGTGGATTTACTATCTAATAAATCTTTTGCAGAATCTGAAGTAGTAGTGGCTCAAGTTCTAGATATTACGCCCATGGAATCTACAAAAGTAACAAATCAAAGAGATGAGTCTGTAAGACTAGAAGTGACCTTAAGCAAATCTCAATGGGAAAAACTCCTAAAAATGAGAGAGCTTTTATCAAATACGATACCAGCTGGTAGTAACTGGGGCCAGGTGCTCGAGTGTGTGGCCGATAAAGTGGTTATGCTAAAAGATAAGTCCAAGGAAAATCAAAGGACGTCTTCCAAGTCGACAAGACACACGATATTTAAAAACCAAGACACTCAATCAAACGAAGGACGTGCAAAACCGCCCAAGCCAGCAAGGCAACATATTCCTATTTCTCTGCAGAGGAAAGTATTTCAAAGA